>NZ_JAAIFP010000023.1:0-227830 GCF_010747435.1 Paenibacillus sp. ALJ109b | reverse complement strand
TCCTTTACTACCGTCTGGTAAACTTGAGATGTATACACGCTACCTTGGTCACTGTGGAGCAGCATATTTGTCCGCTTTGGAAGTTGATCCAGCGTATCCAAAACCAAGGATGTATCCTGCTTGTCCGCTATACTGTAAGCGACAATCTCTCCGTTGTACAGATCCAAAATACTTGAAAGGTATAACATTTTATTACCGAACGGCAAATAAGTAATGTCGGTCACCAGTTTTTGCAAAGGAGCTTCTGCATGAAATTTGCGTTTTAGAAGATGTTCCGCAGGTTTTGCAGGTTGCCCCGTGTTCTTTCGTTTTTTCATCCTCACTCGGCACTGTAAGCCCTCGTACTGCATAATCCGCTGTATTCGTTTATGATTAATGGGGCCTTCAATCCGGAGCAAGGCAGTGATTTTTCGATATCCATACCGGAACTTGTGCTGAGTACAAAGCTGAATTACTTTCTCCACCATCGGATCTGGACGCTTGTTCTCCCCGGTTGCTTTCCACCGGTAGTAGGTCGCCCGAGAAATTCCAAGCCATGCACAAGCCTCCGATATGGTTACTTCTTTTCGAATGGACTCGATCCAAGCGATAACGACTTCTGCTTCCACCTCTTTTCCAGTTCCTTGTACTTTTTTAGCAAATTCAGTTGTTGTTTTAAAAATCGGTTTTCTGCTTTGATTTTTTCGAGTTCTGTCGTGTGTTCTGGACCTTTTCCGTAGCTATATTGCTTACCAACCGGTTGCTCTAAGCGGTGCAATTCTCCATTTCGATACCATCTCATCCACGTTTCTAACTGTGTCTTATTTCGTATTCCGAGCTTATCCATAACCTCTTTCACGGGTACCTCTGCCAATCTCATTTCTATGGCTTTCATCTTTAACTCCACGGGATAACTCACTCTGGTTGCCATTACAAAAACACCTCCAAGATGATTTCCCTATCTTACGACAAGGTTTCATTCTCTTGAAGGTGTTTTGATTTGTCTCACGTTATGGGGTCAGTCCCACTCCTAATCGAGTGAACGTTGCCTTTTTGTTATTTATTATCATACGTTTTGAAAATTTCAGTGATCACATTGAGAGCCATAGCTATTTCATGTGGTTCATGGGTTCTCAGGATGGTAATTAGTTTCTGAATGTTATTATCTTCATAGGAGAGTTGCCTCGTTTTCATTCACATAGGCTGTTTTTTTGTTGGAACACACCATCAATCGAAAGAATCTTGTACAATGAGGAAGTTGGAAAATTGAAACATAAATAGGGGATAAACATGAGAGGATGCATTAGTTACTAATCAAGATCATTTTATGTGAAAATAGAAAAGCAGGATTAAAAAGCATTTTATCCAGCTGCGGGATTCAAATGATGCCTACAACTAATTTTTGAGAATGGCCCATGATCATCTGATCAGAAATAACATCAGTATGCTTTAAAACTTTTGCGGACTGATATGTATCGAGGGTAGAAGGATAAAAAGAAGGGGGGCAGCTGATTTGAAAACATACATATTATTATTTGAAGGATACGTATCATTTGAGATTATGTTAGCCAGCTATTTTATGAAAACACAAGGAGACATCATAACGGTGGCGTTGGAAGAGGGACCGTTACAGTCATATGAGGAATTTTCAGTTAATCCCTCTGTTCTATTAAATGAGATTGATCCGTCCGAAGTGGACCTTTTCATAATTCCCGGAGGTGATGTTACGGCAATGCTGCAAAGTCCGGACTTGATGTACTTCATCAAAGCACTTAATGAGCGCAAGACGCCCATTGCAGCCATCTGTGCAGGAACATTATTGTTCGGTCAAGCGCAAATATTGGAGAGCAGATCATTTACGACTAATGCTGAATCCGAGATGAGAGCAGTCACAGCCCAAGGGAAATATGTAAATGAAGGTGTTGTTGTTGATGGACATATCATTACAGCCAAGGCGAGTGCTTATGTGGATTTTGGAATCGAAATCGGTAAAGTTATGAATATCTATTCAGGTCCTGAAGATCTGGAAGAAACGATTCAAGTGTTCAAATATTTCAACGCCAAATCATGATATAATATACGTCATTAATAGAAGAACGATGTAGGAGTGAATGATCATTACAGCATATATGTTACCTGCTCTCTATGAGCAAAAGAAAGTTTCAGCGCACGACATGGAAGAGATTGTACGTCTGTTGGCACACGCACCATTACTTTACGATGACGGGCTGACAATTCAAGTTCAGGACTTCATGGAAGGGTTGGAAATCGAGCTTGAGCATGAGGTGCGGCGCGCAGTTATCGAGTTGTATGAGCTGGCTGTGCAAGCTTGTCGTCCCTTCTCCGAGCCATCTGCCTATGAGCGGTTTCAGGATGCACTTGGACTACAGGCTGAACTATGGCAGGCAGAAGTGCTGACGCTTGCCGAATGGATGGAATGGTTGAAGCAGATCAGTAAAGGTCAAAGAAAACTGCCTGAATACAATTTTACAGCCATGCTGGGGAATTTGCCTGAAGGGTTCATGATTCATGATTTCCACGATGAGCTTATGTATCAGTTGGAGCAAAACTCAGCGAACGCATGGGCGATTGAAGAACGCAATCGTTTATACGCAGCATTGGGCATAAATTAAAATCAAACAAAACGGTCGCAGACGATGTTAGTCCATATATAGCGTAGTTGCTTTACCCAGTATGGGGAAATGAGGGGATACCGTGAAAAAGGTTGTGTTGGCGGGTGGAACAGGGTTTGTTGGTCAGGATTTTGCCCAAAGATTCAAGAAGCTTGGTTATGAGGTGCTCATCATCTCGCGCCAGTCCGGTCATATTGCCTGGGAGAACCAGGCTGGAATCATAGAGGCACTTGAAGGTGCAGAATTGCTGATTAACCTTGCCGGAAAATCCGTAAACTGCCGTTACACGGACGAGAACCGCAAAATCATTCTGGAATCCAGAACACGCACAACCCGCATTTTGGGCGAGTCTGTTCTGGCTTGTAGCAAACCTCCTGAATTATGGATTAATTCGAGCACGGCCACCATATACAGACATGCAGAAGATCGTCCCATGACGGAGAAAGAGGGCGAGATTGGCTCCGGGTTCTCGGTGGATGTCGCCAAGGCGTGGGAAAAGGCTTTTTTTGAATTCAGTCTGCCGTCTACACGTCAGATTGCATTACGGATTGCCATTGTGCTGGGAGAAGGCGGCGTCATGGAGCCACTGACCAATCTGGTCCGCTTTGGGCTGGGTGGATCACAAGGACCTGGAACCCAGCAGTTTAGCTGGATTCATATAGAGGATTTGTTCCGCATGGTGATCTATATTCAGCAGCATCCGCAACTGGAGGGTGTATTTAATGCTTCCTCTCCGCATCCTGTCACGAACCGCCAGCTTATGGAGAGTCTGCGGCGGCAGATGGGAGTTCGGATTGGACTTCCTTCACCTCGCTGGATGCTGGAACTGGGAGCGCGATTCATTCGGACTGAAACAGAGCTGGTTCTCAAAAGCCGTTGGGTTATTCCCGAGAGGCTGGAAAGAGAAGGATTTACATTCAGATATGATACGCTCGATCTTGCACTGGCCGAGATTTTGAAGTAAGGAAATGAATCAACATGACTCAATAAAAAAGATAACACAACGGGAGGGCAGAGATATCTGCCCTTCTGCTGTATTTTCTTCACTTCGTCATGGCGTTTAGCCAGGCGGGGTGAAGTGTAATTTCAATTAGATATATCTATTAAACATCTACACGATAACAGCGAGCGAAAGGTTGTTCTGCCATCGGAGTGTTAGTGTAAATATTTATTAGTTGAACTTATATCGTCAGTCAGAAGAAGAGAAAGAGGTAGGTCATATGCAGCTTAGAAGAGTGAGAATTGTTGGAACAGGCAAGTATTTGCCTGAACAGGAAGTAACCGACGAGGAGTTGGATCGCCGTTTGCAGGTACCTGCGGGCTGGGTCAGCAAAGCAACAGGTGTAGGTGTTCGCCATTACGCTTCGGGTGTAGAGACCTCTTCCTTCATGGGAGCGAGGGCTGCCGAAGCCGCACTTGCCGATGCGGGATTGACGTTCGCAGATATAGACTGTCTGGTGTGCACGAGCGGTACGAAGGAACAACCTTTACCCAGTACGGCGGTATTCATTCAGCAGGCGATGGGGCAGCAGGATTCAGGTGTACCGGCTTTTGACATGGATGCGACCTGCTTAAGTTTCCTAAACGGGTTGGATGTTATCTCCTATATGGTGGATGCCGGGCGTTATAAAAGGGTGCTGCTTGTAGCTACGGAGATCGCTTCGAAGGGATTGAATTGGTCGAACAAGGAAAGTGCTGCCCTGTTCGGTGATGGAGCTGCTGCTGTCATTATTGAACGCTCCGCTGAAGGAGAGTATTCGCAGATTGTACATGCCTCGTTGAAAACGTACAGTCGCGGCGCACAATTCTCGGAAATTGCCGGTGGAGGTACTCGTCTGCATGCCTCGAATTATGTGGCAGAGCAGCCGGAGCCCTATCTTTTTCATATGGATGGACAGGCCATCTTCCGTATGGCTTCCAGGTTGCTGCCAGCATTTATTGACGATATGTTGCTGGCAACCGGTAATCAGATGAAGGATTTCCAATTGGTGATTCCACATCAAGGAAGTGCCATGGCGATGAGGCTGATCCGCAAAAAGCTGGGAATCGAAGAGGACCGTTTTATGGACATTACACGAAATCATGGCAATACCATTGCCGCTTCCATTCCGATGGGGCTGCATGAAGCAATCAAGCAGCAGCGTATTCAGAGGGGAGATCGGGTGCTAATGATCGGAACAGCCGCCGGATTATCACTGGGAGGACTTATTTTTGACTACTAGATTCATGAAGAATGAACATCAAGCATCAGAATCCTTAAATGTGCTGCTCACGGGCGGCCGGGCTCCGGTAACCCTCGATCTGGCACGAATGTTTCATCGTGCGGGTCACCGGGTTTACGTCGCGGAGAGCGTGGTGCGTCATTTGTGCAGATTGTCCAGTGCGGTGGAGCAGTGCTTCATGGTTCCATCTCCACGTCATGAAACAGAGAATTACTTGTTAGAGATGGAGAGTCTGGTTCAGACCTGGCAGATCGACTTGTTGATTCCGATGTGTGAAGAAGTTTTTTATATTGCTCAAGGAGCAGAGCGACTGCGTGATCACTGCCGTGTACTTGTTTCGCCTATAGAGCAGCTACATGAATTGCATCATAAATATCACTTTATCCAGCTTGCAGAGTCGCTTGGTCTTTTGGTTCCAGATACCCGTCTGATCAACAGTCGGCAGGAATGGATGGATGCGAAGGCTGTTCTAGAAATAGAGGGTGAATGGGTATGGAAGCCCGTATACTCCCGCTTTGCTGCCAGAGTTCGTATGCCGATATCCTCCACAGCAGACTTTGAGGGAGACGCACCTGATCAGAAGATATACGCAGGTAAAATGAAGCAGCAACGTTTACAGAATGATCCTCCTGGTGACACGGAAATATCCTCGGCTTCCCCTTGGGTTGCACAGGCTTATGTTGCCGGGCAAATGTTATGTACATACAGCGTAGCTTATGAAGGGAAAATCGTTGCACATACGACCTACGACAGTCGCTATCGAACGGGCAGCGTAGGGGCGAGTATTTTTTTTGAACATGTGGAACATGAAGGAATTTACGAGTGGATAAGGCAATTTATACAGGCAACAGGGTTTAGCGGGCAGATTGGTTTTGATTTTATCGAAACAGAGGACGGACAAGTGTATGCCATTGAGTGTAATCCGAGGGCGACCAGTGGAATCCATTTGTTTCACCCTGGTGATGGCTTGGTACGTGCTTTAATTGCACCAGAAGAACTGGTGAAAGCAGCAAAGGTGATCATCCCCAAGCAAGGAAGCAAAGCGATGTTGATGCTTCCGATGTTGGGAAGTGGATTGCAGCAGCTCTGGGGGAAGGGCAGCCTGCGGACATGGATGACAGCCTGGCGGGGGACTAGGGATGTGGTGTACCTTAGACACGATGTGAAACCTTTGTTTGAGCAATTTGCAATTGTACTCTCCGCCTGGCGTCTGGCAAGGAAACATAAGTTTTCGCTGACTGAAGCTTTGACTCACGACATAGAATGGAACGGTGAACAACGATGAATAGAGCATTGGTTACAGGAGCAACCGGATGTCTGGGCAGGCATCTGGCTATACGACTTGCAGCGCAAGGCTGGGAAGTTACGGGTATGGGACGCCAGCCAAAGCACGGTGCACAGCTTGAGGCAGCAGGCATTCGATTTTATAACGGAGATATACGGGATCAGGCGGCGGTGAATGAGGCCTGTTCAGGTCAGGATGTTGTGTTTCACTGTGCGGCGTTATCGTCGCCATGGGGCAAATATCGGGATTTTTACAGCAGCAATGTGGAGGGGACACAGCATTTGGTGGACCGTTGTATGAAAGGTGGCATACAGCGCTTCATTCATGTATCAACGCCGAGCTTATATTTTAACTACAGTCCGCGATATGACATACATGAGAATGACCCCTTGCCATCCAAACCAGCCAATCATTATGCAGCCACCAAGCGGCTCGCTGAGCAGATGGTTTTACAGGCACATGCCAAGGGACTTCCATCGATCATGATTCGTCCGAGAGCTATTTTTGGCCCGTATGACCAGACCCTTTTTCCCAGAATCGTAGCAGCAAATGGCAAATCGGGTGTACCTATGATCGGAGGCGGACAGGCACTCATTGACCTGACTTGTGTGGATAACGTGGTGGACGCGCTGTTGTTATGCAGGGATGCCAAGACAGAAGCGCTGGGGCGTGCCTACAATATTTCCAATGGAGATCCGAGAACGTTTCAGGATTTGGTGAGCACGTTGTTTGGAATGCTGGAAATGCCTTTACGCCGTCGAAACATTCCCTACCGAGCAGCATACGGAGCAGCCGCCGTGCTGGAACGTGTACATCGCTTGATTCCTGCGCTAGGTGAACCTCCATTGACGCGGTATACGGTTGGTTCGTTATCTATCCCGCAGACGCTGGATATTACGGATGCCCGTGAGAAGCTGGGGTATGTGCCTCGGTTGTCCATTGATGAGGGGTTACAACAATTTGCAGACTGGTGGAGGGCTGAATCATGCTGACAACAACTTCGGTAAATCTTCATCTGGGCGCAGCGGGTTACTGCAAACATCCGGAGTTTCTGACGCTGCGTGGTGGAAGTTTGCGTCCGGTGGCCTTTCCGGCCGGCTTTGCGTGCATCATTCATCCTGTACATGGTCCGATTCTGCTGGACACGGGATATAGCTCCCGTTTTTTCAAAGAAACCGCTCATTTGCCAAATGCGTTGTACCGTCATATTACACCTGTGGTCTATTGTGAAGAAGACAGTGCGTTGCATTTTCTGGCTCGTTTAGGGCTAAAAGCTTCGGATATTCGGTACATCATCCTCTCGCACTTTCATGGAGATCATATCGCAGGTGTGCGGGATTTTCCACAGGCGCAATTGATCTATCTGCCAAGAGCTTATGACGCCGTGCGTTCACTTGGACCCATTGCGGCTGTGAAGGCAGGCTTTCTGTCCGGCCTGCTGCCAGAGGACTTTGATGCCCGATCATTGCCTGTTACGAATCAGCCGGAGCGTTGGGTGAGAGCGGGTGAGGATTTTCCTTTTTCCGAGGTGTACGATATTTTCGGTGATGGCAGTCTGCTGGGTGTTGACGTATCGGGTCATGCGGAAGGCATGATGGGAATTTTGCTCAGTACGGAGTCGCATGACTATTTTCTGTGCGCGGACGCAGTGTGGTCGAGTCGTGCTTTTCAGGAAAAACGCAGACCTCATGCACTCGCTGGAATCATTATGTCGGATCGTCAGGCGTATCGAAGGAATTTTGATAGACTGGTTCAGTTACATCAGCAGTTTCCAGCGATTCGGATTGTGCCCAGTCATTGCCGCGAGGCGCTGGATGTTTGGGGTACAGAGGGTGAGGACATATGAGCAATACACTACGTATTGTCTATCATTATGCACTTGCACGGGGATTGAGAAAATGGAAAACACGAGCGCAGCTTGAACGCTGGCAGGAACGCCAGATCATTCGGCAAGTGGAGCGGGTTCGTAAAAAGTCGCCTTTTTACCGGGAGTGGTGGGGTGATGTTGCTGCATCCAACTGGAGAAGCTTTCCGCTGATTGACAAAACGATCATGATGCAGCATTTCGATCGGCTCAACACGGTGGGCATTTCCAAGGACGAAGCGATGGCTCTCGCCGGGGAAAGTGAGGAAACGCGTGATTTCAAGCCATCCGTTCAGGGCGTGACGGTAGGCTTGTCCTCAGGCACATCAGGCAACCGGGGGTTGTTTCTGGTGAGTGATCAGGAGCAGGATGCGTGGACAGGGACGGTGCTGGCCAAGCTCCTGCCTGGCGGACTGTGGAAGCCTGCCAAGATCGCCTTTTTCCTCCGGGCCAACAGTAATCTGTATGAATCGGTGCAGCGGGGTAAGCTGCAATTTCAATATTTTGATCTGTTAGAGTCTGTCGATACCTTGGTTGAACGTATGGAAACATACCGTCCTACCGTATGGGTAGCGCCGCCCTCCATGCTGAGAATATTGGCTGACGCTTATACGTCTGGCACATTGACCACTGTACCGGACAAAATCATTTCGGTTGCTGAAGTGCTGGACCCCCTGGATCGCAAGGTGCTGGAGAGTGTTTTTGGGCAAACGATACATCAGGTGTACCAGTGTACGGAGGGGTTCTTGGGCGCTACCTGCCGCTTCGGCACTTTGCATTTGAATGAAGATATCGTTCATATTGAAAAAGAGTTCATTGATCCCACGACCCGGAGGTTCGTGCCTGTGATCACGGACTTCTCCAGAACCTCACAGCCGATTATCCGGTATCGGCTGAACGACATTCTGACCGAGGCAGCGGTTCCTTGTGCCTGTGGGTCTCCTTTCACTGCCATAGAGCGAATCGAAGGCCGCTGTGATGACATGCTTTATTTTCCACATCGACAAACGGGCGAAGCCGTACCTGTATTCCCGGATTTTGTTACGCGTGCAGTGATTGCATCCTTTCCCGCTATTGAGCATTATCGCGTCGTACAGCGAGGTAACGGGGTGTTGGAAGTATCACTTCGGCTTGGAGGAGGGGAAGGGATGCAGCAGGTGGAAGTTGGTGTGCAACGTGAGCTGATGAAGCTGGGAGAGCGGCTAGAATGCACGGTACCCGAGATCAGATTCGTTCCTTATACGTTTGAACCTGGAATAACGAAGCTGCGCCGAGTGGAGAGACAACACACTTGAGTGAAGCGTTTTGATGATAGTGTTAACGATAATAAATCTACTAAATCCATCGAGGGAAGAGGTGAAGCAGATGACAGAACAGAAGATACAGACAGAGGACGATCATATACAGGGCGAAACAGGTTCAACCGTGGGGAAATCGAAAGAGTTCAACCCAAACGCCCCTGTGGCGTTAATCACGGGTACATCGAGTGGGTTCGGTATGCTTACGGCGGTTACGCTGGCTAAGCAAGGATATCGTGTTGTGGCAACGATGCGAGATTTGAGTCGGAATGTGGAATTGGCAAGGTTGGCGGAGCAGGCGGGCATTTCGGATCGGTTACAGTATATTCGGCTGGATGTGACGGATGCTGATTCGGTGCAGGAGGCTGTTCGGACGGTACTTCAAAACAATGGGCGGATCGATATGCTGGTGAACAATGCAGGGTTTGCGCTTGGCGGATTTATTGAGGAAGTATCCATGGATGATTGGCATAGACAAATGGAAACGAATCTGTTTGGCTTGATTGCTGTTACACGTGCGGTCCTGCCTGTCATGCGTGAGCAAAAGCAGGGATTGATCATCAACTTGTCCAGCGTCAGTGGATTATCTGGTTTTCCCGGTTATGCGCCGTATGCTGCATCCAAATTCGCCGTGGAAGGTTTCACGGAAAGTTTGCGTCATGAGATGTCTTCGTTCGGCGTCCGGGTTGTGCTCGTAGAGCCGGGTGCTTATCGCACACCCATATGGAGTAAAGGTTTGGGTGAAATTCACAGAAGCGAACATTCTCCCTATAAAGAAAAGCTGGATGCGGTTCTTCGTTATTCCCAGCATGCTGGAGAGACTGCACCAGATCCACAAGAAGTGGCTGATCTGATTGTTCGCATTGCACGTATGCGTGCACCAAGACTTCGTTATGCGCTGGGCAAAGGCTCGCGTTTGCTTATCATCGGCAAGCTGTTACTTCCATGGAAATGGCTGGAGTGGATTATTGCGCGTGGACTAAAATAGGGCAAAACGCACTCAACTAACATGCTGGGGGTAAAGAGCTATGTTCGAAATCATCGTCATTATTTTACTGCTGTCCATTGTTGGCCTGCTCTTCCGTATCAACAGTAAACTACCCGAACGTGATTGGGTGAAGGAAGCCATGGAGCGGGATGCGTCGAAATAAAAAATAATGGAGGGCTTTTATATGAAAATCGCTTTTGTTTTGTTTGATGGTTTGACTTTCCTTGATTTTGCAGGATTCTATGATGTGATCAATCGGTTGAATTTCTTTGAACAAACCAAAGGCACGACGTGGGAAACATGTGCCATAACAGATCAGGTCACAGACGAATCTGGCTTAACGTTGAAGGTGGACCGGGTGAAGCCTAATTTGGCGGAATATGATCTCGTTTTTGTGCCTGGTGGTATGGGAACACGTAAGCTTCGATTCGATGAGGCTTTTGTCGGCTGGCTGAGACAGGCCGAGAATGTTCCATTAAAGGTATCCGTGTGCACAGGCTCTCTGCTGATGGGTGCGGCCGGGTTTTTAACAGGTAAAAAAGCAACAACGCATCCCAATGTCTATGAACTGCTTGAGCCATACGTTGCCGAGGTGATTCAAACCCGGATTGTGAAAGACGGAAATGTGATTACAGCCGGCGGGGTAGCGACGTCCATTGATCTTGGGGTCTATGTTGTAGGTTTGCTTGCAGGCCAGGAAGCCGCAGATAATGTGAAGCTCCAGATCGATTATCCATATGACATGCAGGGAGTGGTTGAAGCATGAATGAAGGTCAGAAGGAGAACGTGTTCATCCTTCGCAATATACGCAGAGATGAGGCAGAGAAATACTGGCCTTTGCGGCTGGAAGCACTGAAAAATCATCCGGAAGCCTTCGGGGCTTCATTTGAAATGTCGATTCAGCTTCCCATGAGTGAAGTGCAGGAACGCATACATACCGAACCCGATGATTACATTTTGGGTGCATATACAGAAGAAGGCATACTCTCAGGAACGATGGGATTCAAAAGAGAACAGGGACTAAAGTTGAGGCACAAAGGATATATCTGGGGAGTCTATGTCTCACCGTCTTATCGTGGATGTGGACTTGCTTCCCGCATGCTCCGCGAAGTGTTGGATCGGGGCAGGGAATTGGAAGGCATAGAGCAAATCAATCTCAGTGTGGTTACCACAAACGGGTCAGCAAGGCGATTGTATGAGCAGCATGGATTTGAAACCTATGGCATTGAGCGCAATGCACTGGTCGTTCAGGGAAAAGGTTACGATGAAGCGCATATGACGTACTTTTATGCTGAGCGTTTGAATGTGAGCGATGAGTATGTTGAAGCAGGTGGTGACTTATGACGGACACGGTTCAGCTTGAACTTGACGGCATTTCTTTTGAGTTAAAAGAACCTCATTCATTCGAGTGGATCGCGCGCCTGGGTACTGTATTCCGTGTGTTTGATCAGCAGGATTCCGGCAATTTGTCCTTTGGTATTCTGGGTCTGGACGGAAAGCGAAAATTCGTGAAATATGCTGGAGCGCGCACGATACATGCGAACAGTTTAAGTGCCCCTGCCGAAGCGATTCATTATTTGAAATCATCCGTTTCCATATACGAAGATTTGGCACATGATAGATTGATTCATTTAAAAGACCATTTTGCAACGGAACATGGCTACGCCTGTGTATTCGATTGGGTGGAAGGAGAATGTCTGCATTCCCATTGGGATTTTCCACCACCAGCCAAGTATGAGGACCCTCGTTCCCCCTATTATCGATTCAGACAGCTTCCGGTAAAGACGCGCATTCAGGCGATGGAACGTATTTTGGATTTCCACATCGAAGTGCAACGGAGAGGGTATGTGGCTGTTGATTTTTACGATGGCAGTCTGATCTATGATTTTGACAAACAAACGATGAAAATATGTGATATTGATTTGTATCGAAAGGGCTCTTTCACGAATACGATGGGACGGATGTGGGGATCATCCCGGTTTATGTCTCCTGAGGAATTTGAGTTGGGTGCACCAATGGATGGAATCACGAATGTGTTCAACATGGGAGCGATGGCTTTCTCGCTGCTGGATGGAGAGTTGGATCGTTCATATGCCAGGTGGGATGCGGGAGAAGCGTTGTACCAGGTGGTTATTCGTGCGATAGACCCTGAGCGAGCGAGTCGCTATGAGTCGGTTGCTGAATTAGGTGAAGCATGGGAAAAAGCCGTGCTGCAGGATCAATAAGCGATATTGAATCATTGTCTAGATCTTGAAATTATCTAATATATTTCTCATACGCAATTGTGCACATTTGATTCGTATCTGCAATGGATATACCGTATAATGGAAATTAATGAGGGGGTATAGCCAATGTGCAAATATACGATATCAGGATTAATAACTGATTTTCTGAAGCAGCATGACGCTGGAAAAAGAAGTATAGGCCAACCATTATTGCAGAGGTTCATTCCGTAATTATGAATTCCATATCAAACCTTTCACCCATGGATATGATGAAAATTCAGGCAAATACATTGTATACGATGGACAATCAGAAGCGTCTGTTAAGTATTAACGAACCGGATGGTGGGCAGGCACCAGCCTTATTTATTGGAATAACTTCTGTCGGGCAATGCTCTTATTATCATGAGCAGTTGCCGCTCACTCTGATTGAGGAGCTAGGCTGTGACACTGAGCTTCCGCTCGATATTGCGAAGCTGATTCGGAGAGTGGAGACGTTTAAGACAGTGAGAAGTGTATGGATGGGCCCGGCTTATACATTTCCCGAGAAGTGCGGCGAATGGCATCCGAATGTTCAGCTTATAGAGAGTCATCGTACTTTTTTGCTGGAAGAGCATTTTTCTGATTTAATAGAGCGTCTGCATGAAAAAATGCCCGTTGCCGCTTATGTTATTGAGAATTCGGCTGTCGCTGTATGTTGCTCAGCCCGTGTATCCACACAGGGTGCTGAGGCGAGTCTGTATACGGCGCCTAATTTCAGAGGACAGGGTTATGCAGCGGAGGCGGTAAAGTGCTGGCAGTATTATGTTAAAGAGAGCGGGCGCATTCCAATCTATAGTACATCATGGGATAATATAGCTTCGCAAACTGTTGCCCGGAAACTGGGACTAATCCAGTTTGGTATGGATTTCAGCATCACGACTTCGTCATAAAAGATGCAATCTTTATGTTAAATGAAGGGCATCAATCCGCTCGTTGAAACTCGGAATCAAAAGTTGTTGTTGCAGCAATGATTAGGCATTTTGTACAAAAGAACCTGCAATAAGTCATTGTAGCGCATATCCGTATCTATCGGGATGAGTATAATTATGATCATAGCTTTGTCGAGTGTATTGATTATCGAGGGGAATCATTCGGCTTTTTGCTGTATTGGTCTAACTCAACTGGATGAGCATACAGCAGGAAGAAAAATGGGAGATGATTCTCGAACAGGACAGGAGTGATTCCATGATTCGCAAACGTATTGCAAGCGGCACGGTGATGCTGTGTGCAGCATGGATGTTGGTAGCATGCTCGAATCAGATGGAAAGTCAGAACGTGAGCTGGAAGATTGAAAGCAATCTTCAGCAAATCGTGAACGAACCTGAGATTCTGACCAGCAGTAATCCAGGTGATTATATTGCTGCTAATACAGACGCGTATGCTCAGATTCTGGATACGGGTGAAGAGGGACTGAATGTCCTGATTCAGCAGTTGGACTCAAGTTCGAATGATGGCCTTAAGGAATGGCTTATGGCTCAGGCAAGTACGAAGCTGCTCGGAGAGCGTAACCCCGTGGAACGCTGGCAAAGTGGCAAAGACTGGCTCAGACAGTATAAAATAAAGGTAGAATAATGGCTCATCATCATTAGTGCATGACTTACAGCGAAGGTTGTGGAGGGAACGGAATCGATTCTGAAGAAGCGGTAGCGTTCGCCTTTGTCTCCGAATTTGCACATTTATAAAATATATCAAAAAAATTTGGAGACAACAGCGATCGAAAGAACGATCCGTAACCGAAACGATCACCGCAGGTCGTCAAACGTTAACGTCTGTGATGACCCAGAATAACATAACTCACCTCCCAGTCATCATGAGCAGGAATGAGAGGTTCCAGGAACCTGAAAGAATACGTTATAGAGGTGAAACCCTTGAAGAAGAAAATTGCATTTTTTGACTCGGGAATCGGTGGTTTAACCGTCTTGCATAAGGCTTTGCATCAATTCCCTGAAGAAGCGTTTCTGTATTATGCCGATACATTGCATGTTCCTTATGGGACCAAGTCCGCCGATGAGGTTAGAGGACATATCTTCAATTGTGTGGAGGCTATTGTTCAGGAAAATGTGCAAGCGATTGTGATTGCCTGCAATACAGCTACCAGTCTGACCGTAAAGGATTTGCGTGCCAAGTATGATATCCCCGTTATCGGGATGGAGCCTGCTGTGAAACCAGCTGTGGAAATGAATCGAAGAACCGGCAAAAGAGTGCTTGTATTTGCTACAGCCCTGACTTTGAGTCAAACGAAATATCATGAATTGGTTTCCCGAGTGGATGATCACCATAGTGTTGATTCCATTCCATTACCAGAATTAGTGGAATGGTGTGAACAGTTGGATTTTGATCCACAGAAGATTGCGGCGTATTTCCGCCTCAAACTGGCTGATCTTGATCTGGACTTATACGGTACAGTTGTACTTGGCTGCACGCATTATCCGTTCTACACTTCGATTCTTCGTACGGTTCTGCCAGATCATATTCAGATTATTGATGGTAGTACGGGAACAGTTAACCGCTTGAAGCAGCTTCTTGGGTTGGCAGAACAAAAGGGCGTGTGGACAGAGGATAAGGTTACTTTTCTTAGTTCATCTGGCCGTTCGGAAGACCAGAAGAATATGAGAATTGCACTCCAATATCTGGAGAGGCTTTGAATGTAATTTGAATCAACAGGAGGTGAGGGGCGATGCAGTCTATTTATCTCATTCGTCATGCCAAAGCAACTGGGCAAGAACCAGACGCCGAGCTTACGGATGAAGGACTTCGTCAGGCCGAAGAACTTGCTGAGATGTTGGCGGAGCACCCAGTCCAATACATTGTGTCGAGTCCGTGGAAAAGGGCACTTCAGACCGCTGCCCCACTGGGCAAAACCGTCCTGAAACATATACATACGGATGAACGTCTTCAAGAAAGGGTGCTTAGTACCCTTCATCTGGATAATTGGATGGATGTGCTTGAACGTACATACACGGACGAAGACTGGACAGAAGAAGGTGGTGAATCTTCTCGTTTGGCGACAGCTCGGGGCCTTGAGGTGCTGGACGAGCTGTGGAGTCGACCGGAGCATAGCGGGGCTGTGATTACACACGGCAATCTGTTATCTCTGCTCATTCGCAGTCATGATGCATCCTTTGGATTCGAGGAGTGGAAAAATCTATCTAATCCTGATGTATATGTCATGGACAAACAGCAAGGGGATAAAGTTACACACAGCATTCGCCGTATATGGCAAAGTTAAACATAAAGAGAGTGCTCCAGCGATTTTTGAGATCGACTAGAACACTCTTTTCAGTTTACGATGTTGGTTTTACAAAGCGGCAACTAATAACATTACCCAACCGGCCAAGAAAGCTACTCCGCCGAGGGGTGTGATCGCCCCCAGCTTTCGAACGCCAGTTACGCTTAGGACATATAGACTGCCCGAGAACAAGAGGATGCCGGCGAATAGCAACCATCCAGCCAGCAACACAAGAGATGGCTGCTCCAGTCGATCAGCGAGCAGTCCGAGCAGGATGATTCCGATTCCGTGAACAAGGTGATACTGAACGCCAGTCTCGTATATTTTGATCATGTCAGCAGACAATCTGCGTTTGAGCGCATGTGCACCGAATGCTCCAAGGGCAACAGCAAGAAACATCATGATACTTCCAAGTATAATCAAGGTCTGCATGTAGTCTTGTCTCCTTTTTAATGGTACTAAGCAGAATGTTTCTGCTCATTATGACGCTTACAGCTTACGCAATTGAATGCGCTGAATCGAATGGTCCGCTTCCTTTTTCAGAATCAGTCTGGCTCTTCCTTTAGTTGGCAGGATATTTTCGTGCAGGTTTTTGGCATTAATATCTTTCCATATCTGACTTGCCGTAAGAACAGCCTCATCTTCTTCCAGATTGGCAAAACGACTGTGGAAGAAGGAATGCTCATTCTGAAACGCTGTATTGCGTAGTAGCTTGAAACGCTCAATGTACCAGTGACGGATATGCTCCTCTTCCGCATCGATATAGATGGAGAAGTCAAAAAAATCACTGACCAACAGTGGGGTTTCCTTTTTAACCTGGAGCACGTTAATTCCTTCAATAATGAGGATATCCGGCTGACATATGGCATTCTCTTCACCTGCAATGACGTCGTAGGCAAGATGGGAGTATACGGGAGCCATTACTTTGGGTTTACCTGATTTGACATCACCCATGAACTGAATCAGTGACTTGATATCGTAACTCTCCGGGAATCCCTTCCGGTTCATGATGCCTTTCTCTTGCAGCACGGCATTGGGATACAGGAAACCATCCGTAGTGACCAGATCCACCTTGGGATTTCCTTTACCTCTTGCAAGCATAGCCTGGAGCAGGCGGGCAGTTGTACTTTTGCCCACGGCAACACTGCCCCCAATACCGATAATGTAGGGAGCGTGATGTGCTTCTTTTTTTAAAAAAGATGCCGTTAAGCGATTCAGCTCTCGTGAAGCTCCTGCATATAAGTCAATAAAGTGGGTAAGAGGTAGATAAATATCCTCAACTTCTTGAATGGATACCTCTTCATTTAATCCCTTTAGCTGTTCCAATTCCGCTGTCGTTAGTGGAAGAGTGGTCTGATATTTCTTCAAGTCAGCCCATTCCTTGCGGTTAAACTCGGTGTAAGGAGAGTATAAATTCATGAGATCCCGCTTTCTGTATGTAATGTTATGTTGGCACAATCATTAGTGTACCAAATTTCAGGGAACTGACAACACCTTTACATTGATGGCTCCATTAGTATATTCCCTGAAAGTTGAATGAAAAGCAACTTATAGGAAATTGTAAACCAAATTATGTTAAAGTCAACGTATACCATGCGGGAGGGTGACAGCAAATGATCGTATATGAGAGAGAGCATGATTTTGTTTTGACCGCACAGCATGAGCATGGACTAGTAGCCGGAGAAATGGCTTCCCATTGGAAAACGGAATTGTTAACTGATGAAGCGCATCGAGAAGATCTGATTCTTGCCGCAAAAGAGCATGATCGGGGATGGATTGAGTTGGATTCTGCTCCATTCTGGAATGATTATAGTCAGATACCGTATTCGTTTCGTGATTTTCCGCTACGTCCACGATTTGTATTTTACCGTAAAGGTATTGAAGAGGTTCGGGAGAAAAACCTGTACGCCGGGTTGTTGTGCAGCATGATGTATACAGATTTGTTTCAAAACAACCTGGGTGCTAACGCCAATGATGATGAAGACATTAGGGAATATCTGAATGATGAACGGGAGCATCAGTTACGTATGGAAAAGCAGCTTGGTGGTGGTGAAGCGTTGAAGCTTAGGCTGAAACATGATTTAGAAATTATGCTATTTTGTGATCAGCTCAGCCTTTTTCTCTGTATGGAGGAACCCGGAACACCTGCTGCACGTTATGATTTTTTCGCTGATGGACTGGGCTCTACCTTCGATGCCTGTTCAAGGCAGCCCATTCAGGCCGAGTGGCTTTCCAATGAGAAAGTAGGATTGTCTTTTGTGCCGTTTGATGAGGACTTTACAGTCGTTATGCCTTACAAATCGGTGCCGAAAGCAAGTATTCGCAAATTTGGTCTGCTGCAGGCTTATCGCCGTGCCGAGTGGAAAGAGCGTCGGGTGTTAATTACAGGCATGAGCTAAGTGTCGCATATTCGATATTCGGTTCAAAAGTAAAGTATTGCATACATCATAAATAGGCGGGCTTCCGAAATTTCCGGTGTCCGTCTTTCGTATGCGTTTATATCAAAATTGACTTTGCAGATAATTAGGAAAGTTAAGAGGAATTCGGAATAGAGATTGAAGCAGGAGAATCAATCTATGTACCAGAAGTGTTAGTGTACAACGAATTAACACCTAGGAATCAAGGATTGGAAGGTTCTTCTGTCGAGTGGGTGAATATGTGTGAATTGCAAATGGATTAGGTTCTGTATAAGGCAACTGGGAGGATAAACATGGACATTAGAACTGAGATTTTAACGATGTGTATGATATGGGACAAGCGGAATGATCAGGTACTATTAATGAATCGACCCAACCAAAAAGGATTTCCGGGATATATTGCTCCTGGAGGGAAAGTTGATTTTCCAGAAAGTATTGTGGATGGTGCCATGCGAGAAGTTAAAGAGGAAACAGGACTTGTGGTGAAAGAGATTACATATAAAGGTCTTGATGAATTTTGTGATCCGGAGCAAGGATTGCGATATATGGTATTCAACTACTTGGCTACTTCTTATGAGGGGGAGCTACTGAGCGAGCCGCCTGAAGGTGAACTGTTGTGGGTGTCCTTAGGTCAAGCGCTTGAACTGCCTATGCAGGATTGGTTTACGGAACGTTTCCCGCGATTTTTTCAAGCAGGTACGTTTGAGCGGAGTGTAATATGGGAGAAATCAACCGGAACTACACTGAAAGAGACGTTTATGGTGTATAGCGATTCGGTTCTTGAACAAAGTAAAGTCAAATAATTCAAAACGCTCAGGAGGCGGAAGAAATCATGGGATACCAGCATGCACTGGAAGGATACATTGCAGCGACAAATACACATGACTTTGATGAGGTAAGCAAATGGTTATCACCGGATGCCGTATATTGGTTTACGGGAACGTCTTGTACTACCCTTAACGAAATTCGGGCTTATTTTGAAAACGCTTGGGAGACAATCAAGGATGAGGTGTATCGTGCAGAAGATGTCACGTGGATTACGACTGGCGAAGAGCAGGCAGTCTGTATTTATACCTATCACTGGAAAGGAATGTATCAAGGGCAGCCGGCTGCTGGAAAAGGTCGAGCTACCAATGTATTTGTTGCAGGCATCAACGGAGAATGGAAATTAATCCATGAACATTTAAGTGCGGGTGAATAACGTGAGGGATAAAACTTTGCTTTTTATAACAGTTTACTTGAACAAAGCTAATAATTAAGGCTTCTATTTGAAGCATGTCTCATATTTTATCAGCCAATTCTATATATTTATATCCAGATATTATGATATAATGAAATTTACTTTTTAAAAGGAGAGGACTTGCTATTATGGATATTACATTTCGTGAATCGCTTGAGGGAATAGGAATCGACCAACTTAGCGGGGCTTTTTTCGAAGGTTGGCCAAACCCTCCATCTAAGTCTACATTTCTGAAGCTGCTGGAACAATCCTATGCTGTCGAACTGGCTATCGATGAAGAAACCGGAAATGTGGTGGGCTTTATTCAAGCGATTTCAGATGGAGTTCTTAGTGCATATATTCCCTTATTGGAAGTGCTTCCGGAGTATCAGGGTAAAGGTATCGGAACAGATCTCATCAAGCGTATGTTTAATCGTCTGGGTGATCTCTATATGATTGATCTTTTGTGCGATAACGAACTCCAGGAGTTCTATGAGAAACAGGGCATGCAAAAAGCATCTGGCATGGTGATTCGTCATTATCAAAATCAGGCTGGAGCGGTAAATAGCTAATAGATTTGGTGAACTAGATGGTTGAAATAAAGTATAAAAATCGTTCCGGAGTAACCCGAAGTTATAAAAAGAGAAAAATATGAATTCAGACTAAAACATTTATATACGGAAGGTTGTTATATATTTGGTGACTAGCCATACATAGGCTTCTGCAAACGGGACGTAAATGAATATGTACGAGGAAAAGGTGGAGATTGGTGTGAAATTGTCGTTCCGGATTTTGGACTGGGAAGAAGAAAAACCTTATGAACTTTTATTGATGGCTGATCCGTCCAAAGCCATAGTTGACGAATATCTGAGTCGCGGTGTTTGCTTTATCGCTGAATATGAAGGAGAAATGGTGGGAGAGTTTGTTTTGCTTAAGACGCGTCCAGAGACGGTAGAGATTGTTAATATTGCCGTACAGGAAGAGTTACAGGGACAGGGCGTTGGCAAACACATGATCAAGGAAGCGATAGAAGCAGCACGCAAGCTCGGTGGTCGAACGATAGAAATTGGGACAGGCAACTCAAGTTTTCATCAGTTGAAGCTGTATCAACGCTGCGGTTTTCGCATTATAGGGGTCGATCGGGACTTTTTTGTGAAACATTATGAAGAAGAGATTATAGAAGATGGTATTCGCTGCGTCGATATGATTCGTTTGGCTCTGGATCTGGATAACGTTGCAGAGGAGAACAAGAAGTGAAGATATACCGCCTGAAATTAGAGGATAGTCGCAGCATTACCGCTTATGGCAGTGAGGGAGCAGAGATTACGCCAATACTCCGAAGCACAACAGCTTGTCACGTAGCACAACTGAAACTGTCTGCAGGAGGAAGTGTAGGTTTGCATCCAGCAGTGGGTGAGCAGGTATTTCTGGTGCTTGAAGGGGAAGGTTGGGTGGAAGGTGAGACAGGCGAACGGGTAGCTGTACGATCGGGAGAAGCCGCGTATTGGACTAACGGAGAGAATCATCAATCTGGATCGAACAAAGGACTAACCGCATTGTTGATTGAGGGTGAAGAACTAATTGTTCGGTTTTCGCTAGAGGAGGGAGACTCTTAGATAGGGGCTGATGATTTGAGTGTTTGGGTCATTGTTATTATTATTGGGGTGATTTTTACTCCATCGTTCTATCAGATGAATAAGCGTATTCGTAGATTGGAAGAGCAGGTTAGATATCTTTCAGACGAGAGGAAGAACCTTTAAGTGGATCGGTACACACACATGGGAGTATACGGTTTAGTCACTTGGGAGCAAAAATTCCTGTTAGTTCATAAGGCAAGAGGAGCCTATACGGGGAAATGGGATTTGCCTGGAGGAAGGTTGGAATTTGGTGAGCAACCGGAGACCGCCCTACACCGTGAGATTGAAGAGGAGACCGGCCTTTACAATCTACAATTGGTGATTCGTTCTGCGGAATCGATCGTATTGGAGTGGGTTTACGAAGGCCAGCCGGAAGAGCTGCACCATATTGGAATTTTATACGATGTATATTTGACAAGCGAAAGTCGGCCTTATGAGATCAAAAGGGAACCGGATGGCGAAGATTCGCTGGGCGCACAATGGTTTACTATGGAAGAGGTTGGAGCGTTATCGTTGACGCCATTTGCAGAGTATATGATTAACAATTTTAATAGAAACCTACTTTGATTTGAATTTTAGGACTGGTCAAATGGAACAGAATCGTTTATTCTGTGATAGATAGAATACAATTTTTTTTCAACTGAATAGGACTGACACCTTAAAGCATAAGGCTATGAATCTGCGGATTCGTGGCCTTTTTTTGTGTTTTTTAGGGGTGAATTGGGTCTTTGGAAGGGGAGGTTGCATGCCTTGTAGGGATGGGGATTGCTGAAAAATAATACCAATAGCCTAGATTTGCATGGTAGAATATTGATGATTATGACAAATTTAGGTTTTGGGTTGAAGAGTAGTACGAGTGCTGAAGAAGCAGAATTTTGCCCCATACTAAGGTACATAGGAGAGTGATTAGATTGAAGAAACAGATGAGATTAGCTGATAGTAAGTCAAAAAGGAATGTGTTGATAGTCGGAGTGTTGACGTCGACTTTGCTGGTAGGAACGCTGCTGACTACTGGAACCGTGGGTCTGATGTCTACTGTGGATGCTGCTACAAGCACGAATGGAGCGGGTACAACTGCTTCTGCACTTACGAAGTTCAAAGATATCAAAGGGCACTGGGCGCAAGCTACAATTGTTAAAGCCTATGATAAAAATCTGATCTCCGGCTATCAGGATGGTACGTTCCGCCCCAATGCCAAAATCACCCGTGGTGAGTATGCCACACTACTCAGCCGTGCAACCAGCTTGGAAAAGGTACAAGGCGAGAATCCTTTTGCTGATCTCAAGGGGCACTGGTCTGAATCCGCTGTGACACAGTTGGTAGGCCAAGGCTTTATTAATGCTAATGATTATCCGAAAGGATTCAACCCCAATGCCGAGCTGACACGCTACGAGATGATGAAATGGATTGCAAACGGACTGATCAAGTCCGGAACCAGTTTCCAGGATGCTTTTGACGATAGCAAAAATACACTGCTACCTACCCCTGAAGTAAATCGGGGAACGATTCGTGCAGAGCAAATTCCTTATCTTGCACTTGTTCGCGGGACTGGCATTGTTGGTGGATTTGAGGATGGTTCCTTGAAGCCTGCTGCTCCAACAACGCGAGCCGAAGTGTCTGCCATTTTGCTGCGTTATATGGATGTGGAGGGCACGGATGCAGGGAAGTACAGTGATCTGAATGAAATGCGTGAGGTAGGTACGACGGGAACGAATTTAACGACGATTAGTAATTACTTTTATACTAAAAATTCTGTTACGGTAAGTGATCTTTCTAAAGGAGATATAACTCTCTCTAATAATTCCGGCATACTTCGACTGCATCGAATTATTGTAGTAGATGTTACGAAAGGCACGCCGAAAGGGGTTTACTCATCACTGTTTATTGGTCCCGATTCCATTCAGTTTCCAGGAAGCTACATGACATTTGCAGATATATCGTTTACATCCAATATAGAAAAATCGAATCTCTTAGCTTTTAGCGGTGGTTTAGACAGTGCATTGTTAAGATTTAATCGTATGGATGTTAAACATGCCGAAAAAAATGGATTCATAACTATTCCAGAGATGTCTAGTAATCTTATAAAGAAAGATGTTAAAAAACGTTTTTGGACTTCCTCTGTGCTCGTGGCAAAAGGTGGCTCTTATTATTTAAAAGCTAACAACAATGATTTAGTCCAAATTCAGAACATGTAGTTTCTTCAAGGCGGTGAGTGAGTACTGAAACTCCATTATAAATTAATGTTAGTATTTAACGTTATGTTTTTAATTGTAGGTGCTATGGGTACATTTTATCTTCCAATTCAAGCAGCTACCAATGATCCGTACGGTCCAAAATCAATGAAGAGTCCATCTGTCCTGACTGTAAAATCTGCACCAAGAGTTGCTAATCCAGGTGTTTATTGGTATCAGCTTGATGATGGAAGTTTTAAAGCTGATCATACTACTGGGCCTACTTTCTCTAGAAACATGAATCCTTTGTCTTGTTCGTCTCCTTATCCTGACGAAAAAGATATACCCGATGAAGTTGACTTTTCCAATTGGCCTGCTACTCAATGGAATGAATATAATGGATATCCTATAACTCCATCAGTTCTTAAGTCTATAAGAATAAAAAGTGTTACTTATCAAACCAGATTACAGCAAACTTCTTATACAGGAATTGGTGAAACGGTAATACGAAGAGATAGTACCATTGTAAAAATCAACACAAAAACAGGAGGGAATCATTCAGTAAGTGATCGAACAGAGTTCGAAAATGGTGGTAAAACTAATCAAAATTGTGTGAAGCAAGTAGTAGCCTACCATACACCTATGGACATCATCTGGGAAGGGGATCTCGAAGAAGAAAAGGAGATTGACGTAACCCCAGATTCCACTCTAACGGTTGGAGAAACTAAACAGATGGTAGCCAAAGTTAAGACGAAAAACTACGGTTCTACACAGTGGAGTAACGGCATCGACGTAAGTCGGCGCGATGCTGAGACCACCTGGTGGTCATCTGATCCGAGTATTGTGAGTATTGAACCCAAAACCGGAATGGTGAAGGCTGAAAAGCCGGGTACTGCTTTTGTACGTGCAATCTGGAACAACGGTACATATCTCATCTCGGATACTGCTGATATTACGGTAACGTCCGAACCAGGACTCGTTGTGAACCTGCCAAATGCCTGTAAAGCAGACACAGCTACACCGCTGCAAGCTAAAGCTATCTTGACCAAGTCAGACCTTTCTGTTCATGAGCTTACCGCTCATCCCAAATTGACCTGGCAAAGCTCCAATCCAGCAGTAGCGACCATAGGTGCAGATGGGAAAATGACGATCAAAGGTATCGTCGGCAGCACCACCATCACTGCGCGATTTTTGGATACTGCCCAGCAGTTGGATGAGCAAGGAACGCAGGTTTTAGATGTAAAGGATTGCACAGGCAACGGAGGAGATGGGGGAACTGATCCAGGTAACGGCGGTGTTGTGGGTTGCCCCGTGACCATCAGTCCACCTAATAAAGGAGCGTTAATCGAATCGGCTGTCATGGACCCATCCGTCCGGGGCGTTCTGAAAGCTGATGATCGGGGATCTGAGAAGTTTGATGTCACCCGTGGCATCCCGACTTCTGAAGATCTCTATGCAAATGTCATGGCTAGAGGATACTTGTTCCAGCACCGTTGGGTGAACATGACGGGAACAGTGACTTATACGGTTAACGTAAAAAAGAAGTATCACAAAACATGGACGATTCCGGGCAGAGCCTCGACAGGTCCGAATGATCCAGGCACACCTTCACAACCTAAGGAACTAGATGTTCCTGTGGAAAAACCAATGCAGGTCATCCGACAATATAGTTATTGGCAGATTGATAATTTGGAAGTCTATCAGCTAAATCAAGCTACGATATCCAATTATGCACTTGGTGGCTACGGTGGTACAGTAACGCTGACTCCAAACGGATATACACCGCCGACCTTACAATCAGCTAATGATGATGCCGTTACCGCACATGTGAAACCAGCACCTTGCAAGGAAATCGACCTTGGCACTGAAACAAAGTCAGGCGGTGACAGCGAGCCGCCTACACCTGATGAGACGTCATTATTCCAATCCAAAGCAGAGGCTGAGGTCAAAGAAAACTCTGTAAATAATGACAAGGTGGTGTTTAATGGTGCCACTGTGATGGATCCTGCTCCGATGGATAAGACTGCTCCGCGACCTGAAACAATCCCTCAGCCTGGTATGATCGATGACAACGTGCTGTACCAAAATCGTTTAACTATTCAAAATACACTGGTCAACAAGGCGGAACAACCGACAACAGGCGAGATCCAATATGGCTTGATTCCTGGCAACATTAAAGGCGGTCAGGATCAGAAGTTTTCTATTCAAGGGATCAATTCTGTTACGGTGCACACGCCTGTCGTTAACTACGCCTCAGTGTCTGATGATCAGCCGCATAACCAGAAAACAGTGCCTGATCCGACCAGTTCGGCACTTATTCTGGAACGACCATTTATCGTACGCATCCCGACCTCAGGGCAGCATCTGGACGTAACCAGTTACCCGGGTTATGGCAATAGGGACTATGCCAAGTATTTTCGCATCAAGCAGGTTCGTTTCCCCTTTGATGTCTATAACGCGGATAGAAGTCAGTTTATTCCAGCCAAGACCTGGGTGGACATTCCGGTCAACCAACTGGATACCGTTTTCTATCTTCCAGTATGGGTGGATGAAGGACATTACCGAATTGAATTTCGCAATATTGCGGAAAACGCTCCTTCCATATTAACCGAACAGCAGGATGCCAATACGAATCTGACCCATCATGTTGCGGCAGACACGGTTCCGGTGGAGGTTATTGGGCGATTGTATGATTTTCACGTTACGGATATCGCCGATTATAATTGGGAGAACGTGTTCCGCAAGCAGCTCGGGAGTTCAGAGCCGACAGGGGTGAGTTACTGGACAGGACTTAATAGTATTGATGGTGATCCGCGAGGGAATCTGGCACCATTCGTGTTACCTGTTCGCCCAGGCAGTCACCCTGTGCAGGGTTTCAGTAATATTGCAGTAAAAACGGGTTACCATATCAAGTTCGATCTGAAAACAAAAGGCAATATGTTTGGCAAACAAGATGGTGTTCGAATTACTCCAACATTCTACTTTGTGAGCAAAGACGGCTCTTCCAGACAAGAAGTCGATCTATACTACCACCGCGGTCAAGAGCGACTTATCAGAATAGGATCGGTGCAGGATTTGGAGAAACGGTTTGTTGTCCTGAACTCGAGATTGCGTAATGTACCCGGTACGGAATTGGGGGATACGGCGCGTTATCAGTATACGTATGAACTGACTGCCGATGAACGCAATCAGAGTTCGCTCGCTGATTATATGGTTACGCTTGTAGATCAAACCTCTCACCAGAAAACGTGGGTAGGCCGCTATGATTGGATGATTCTGCCCGCTTCCATTCGTACACTGATTGGACCCAAGACAGACATTCCTTCGGGTGTTAGTGTAGACCGAGCGAATGCGGCGATCCAACGTTGGTACGGAGAATACAGCCTGCCTGCGGATGTATACACCGTGCCAAAGGGAACCAATCTTGAATCGCTCGCCAGACAAAATCAACTGGATGAAAAGGCTTCTGTATTTCTAAAGGACGGATATATCGTGGTCAACTTCAATATCGAGACACTTCGAGATGGGAATACAGAAGCTCCACACCTGCAATACATTTATGCTCCACTGATGAATCAGTGGCAGATGGAAGGTTTCAACAATCGCCCAGTAGACAGTCAAGGCCGAACTTGGCCCTTGAAGGATGGCGATGTGGTCTTTTACCATGCAGATCAGTCCAGCCGGAGCGATTTTCAGTCTCAGGTGCCACATTAAAAACAAAAAGACTGTCAGCCTAAATAAACCAATCCAAAAAGAAGCCGCCCGGATGCTTTTACGCATTCAGGCGGCTTTTGGTTAAAACATTGAATTGCAAGAGACACCCATTTTTTTGTTGAATATCAAGCCAAATGGTTAATATTTATCTTGACGGTTTGTTTTTGAACATTATGGACCACAATTCTAAATAAGGAGGCTGCAATCGGGCGAAACCTGAAAATGTGTAGAAACCATCGTAGGATAAGCGATTAACAACAAAACGCCATACAATCAGAGCATATTTGTGGGTCGGAAATGTTCCGATTATTCGATTCATCTAATTTATGCATCAATTGAACTAAAAATAGGAAATGCTCCTGAGCGTAAAAGTTTATAGAATAGATATTAGAACACGGACTTCACTTTAAAAAGTTGAGGAAGGTGTAACCCTCGAACGGATCAGGACAGTATTCGACATCTGTGCGACGGTATATACAATCATCAGTTTACTATGATTTTGAAAACGCAGACAAACCTTGACGGGAGCGTCGGAACAACGTTACTACCACCAACAGCACGATTATTGGACTTCATGAAAAATTTAGCTTAAAATGTTGAACGAACGCAAATTACGGCTTAGTCAATGATTTCCGTCAAAAACTTATGACTAAATCAAGACGGAGGGAACGTCGATGACGATCGAGGAAGGCAACAAGAAACCCTGGGAAAGTTACTATGGCCCGAATATGGGATACGTACAGGAACAATATGAATTATACTCCCAAGACCCGGGTGCAGTTACACCGGCTTATCGGGAATTATTTGAACAATGGGGTGCACCGCCGATGTCTGGCAGGGATGCACATACAGCCTCGTATTCTGGCAACGCCCAAAAGGCTTCCGGAAGCGTGGATATTCAACTATTACAGAAAGCGGTTACAGCAGGGAAACTGGTAATGAATATTCGTACCTATGGTCACCTTGCGGCCGATATTGATCCTCTTGGAATCAGTGAAGATTCAGATACTTCTTTGCTTGAACCGAAGCATTTTGAATTGAATGAAGAAGATTTGAAAGCTCTGCCAGCTTCCCTGATCTGGGAAGGTGCAGATGGACAGACGGTAACAGGATTGGATGCCATCCAGCGCCTGCGGCAAATATATACGGGTCCTATCGCTTATGAATTCAGCCATGTGCATGAAGTTCATGAGCGGGAGTGGCTGAACCGCCGTGCAGAATCTCGTACTTCGCCGGCACCGCTTAATCCAGAGGAGCGTAAAGCTTTACTGGAACGTTTGGTTGAAGTGGAGCAATTTGAAGATTTCCTCCACAAAACATTTGTTGGGCAAAAACGTTTTTCCATTGAAGGTAACGATGTGTTAGTCCCTATGCTGGATGAAGCAGTCCGGATTATGGCACACGCTGGTTCAAGCCATATTCTGATGGGGATGGCTCACCGTGGTCGATTGAACGTACTTGCTCATGTACTGGGCAAGCCATATAGCAAAATTTTCTCTGAATTCCATCATTCTCCGAACAAAGATTTGGTTCCTTCCGAAGGGTCAACAGGAATCAATTACGGTTGGACGGGGGATGTCAAATATCATCTGGGCGCAAACCGTTATGTAAAAGACGGTGAAACAGTACAAGCGCGTCTTACGCTAGCCAATAACCCGAGTCACTTGGAATATGTAAATCCGGTTGTACAGGGTTTTGCACGTGCAGCACAGGATGATCGCCGTGATCCAGGATATCCGAAGCAGGATGTAACCAAAGCGGCAACTATTCTGATGCATGGTGATGCGGCTTTCCCTGGGGAAGGTATTGTAGCAGAAACGCTCAATTTCAAAGCATTGCCTGGTTACCAAAATGGCGGAACAATTCATATTATCGTGAACAACCGTCTTGGTTTCACAACAGACAGCGGTGATTCACGCTCAACGTACTATGCGAGTGACCTTGCCAAAGGATATGAAATTCCGATTGTGCATGTCAATGCAGACAATCCGGATGCATGTATCGCAGCTATTCGTATGGCAGCAGAATACCGTAACCTGTTCAAAAAGGACTTCCTGATTGACCTGATTGGTTACCGTCGTTATGGTCATAACGAAACGGATGATCCAGAAACAACACAGCCGACAGTGTATGACAAAGTAAAAGCTCATCCAACGGTTAGTCACTTGTACCAGGATCATCTGAAAGAGGAATCGGTAATCGACGATGCTTCCATCAACAGCATTCGTGAGGCTGTGACGAATCGCTTAAAAGAAGCTTACGAGCAGATGAAAAACAATGAAGTACATGAATATTACCAACGTCAAATTAGCGAGCCAGAGGCAGTTTCGATTATTCCAACTGCAGTGCCATTGGAAAATCTGCGCGCAATTAACGCAGACTTGCTGAAATGGCCAGAGAATTTTAATGTGTATCCGAAGTTGCAGCGTATTTTGCAGCGCAGAAGCACATCTCTGAACGAAGGCGAGAAAGTAGACTGGAGTCTTGCAGAGACGCTTGCGTTTGCTACCATTCTTGCGGATGGTAAACCAATTCGCATCAGTGGACAGGATGCAGAGCGTGCAACGTTTGCCCATCGGAACTTGGTGTTGCATGATTCCGAGAATGGTGCGAAATTCTGCCCACTGCACCATCTGCCACAGGCAAGAGCATCTTTTGCCATCTACAACAGTCCGTTGTCCGAGGAGTCCGTTGTTGGTTTCGAATACGGATATAACGTCTATTCACCAGATACGCTTGTAATCTGGGAAGCACAATTTGGAGACTTTGCCAACTGTGCACAGGTTATTTTTGACCAGTTCGTATCTGCCGGCCGTGCCAAATGGTCACAAAAATCCAGTCTGGTCATGCTGCTTCCGCATGCGAACGAAGGCCAGGGACCTGAGCATACAAGTGCTCGTCTGGAACGTTTCCTGCAGCTTTGTGCTGAAGACAATATGACCGTTGCGAATTTGACAAGTGCATCGCAATATTTCCATTTGCTGCGTCGTCAGGCTTCGTTGACTGAAACGGAAGATGCTCGACCGCTGGTTATGATGTCACCGAAAAGTCTCATTCGTAATCCGCGTGTCGCTTCACCTGCAACAGAGTTCAGCGAAGGCAAGTTTGAGCCTGTGCTGGAGCAAGCAGGATTGGGCACGAAACCGGATCGCGTAGAGCGTATCATTTTATGCAGTGGTAAAATCGCCATCGATCTGGAAGATGCTTTTGAGAAGGATAAAGCAGATTGGTCTTGGCTTCACATTATTCGTGTCGAACAGCTGTATCCGTTCCCGGCGGAAGAAATCAAGCGTGTACTTGCACGTTTCAGCAAGCTGAAAGAGCTGGTGTGGGTACAGGAAGAAAACAAAAACATGGGTGCCTGGACATACATGGAGCCTCGTCTTCGTGAAATTGCGCCAGAAGGAACAACCGTTAAATACGAAGGTCGTCCGGAACATGCCAGTCCTTCCAGCGGTTATCAACTTGTGCATGGCATGGAACAGCAACAGATCATTACATCCGCATTGAAGCAAACGACGAAGAATAATATTCCACTGGGGAGGTAACAGCTGTGAGTGAAATTAAAGTACCTGCAATGGGTGAGTCGATAACGGAAGGAACTGTATCCAGATGGCTGGTCAAAGAAGGCGAAACCGTTAATCAGGGTGATGTTCTTCTGGAACTGGAAACGGATAAAGTAAATATTGAGATCAGTGCTGAAGAGAGCGGTGTTCTTGAGAAAATTGTTCGCCAGGAAGGCGAGACTGTAGAAATTGGTGAAACGATTGGAACACTTTCAGCTGGAACTGGAGGAGGAAGCGGCGCGTCCGCTTCCCAACCAGCAGCAACGGAGCAGAATCAATCAGCTCCTGCGCCGGAAGCTCCAACTCCGCCGCCAGCGCCAGTTGCTGCAGCACCGGAATCTTCGGATAGCAGCTCGAAGACAGCTTCACCGTCTGCTCGCAAACTTGCACGTGAGCGTGGTATTGAGCTGGATCAGGTACAGAGCAAGGATCCGATTGGCCGTGTTTATCAGGATGATGTGAAAACTCACAACACTCAGGCTGCCGCTCCTTCAGCGCCTCCTGCTAAAGCTCCCGCTGCAGCACCTAGTGCTCCGGCAGCAGGTGGCTCCACGTATACCAAACCAGTAGAGCGTCAACGTATGTCCCGTCGTCGTGCTACCATTGCGAAACGCCTGGTAGAAGCACAGCAGACTGCAGCGATGTTGACTACGTTTAACGAAGTGGATATGACGGCAATCATGGATGTTCGTAAACGTCGTAAGGACAAGTTCAAAGAGAAACATGAAATCAATCTCGGATTCATGTCCTTCTTCACCAAAGCAGTTGTAGGTGCACTGAAAAAGTTCCCAACCATTAACGCAGAAATTGATGGCGAAGATGTAGTTCTCAAAAAGTACTATGATATCGGTATTGCGGTATCTGCCAAAGAAGGTCTTGTCGTACCGGTTGTACGTGATGCAGATCGTCTTGGCTTCGCTGAGATCGAGAAAAGCATTGCTGACCTGGCATCCAAAGCTCGTTCCAACACGCTGGCTTTGTCTGATCTGCAAGGAGGAACCTTCACCATTACCAATGGCGGAACGTTTGGCTCCCTGTTGTCCACACCAATTTTGAATACACCTCAAGTAGGTATTCTGGGTATGCACAAAATCCAGCTTCGTCCAGTAGCGATTGATGCAGAGCGGATGGAGAACCGTCCGATGATGTATATCGCTCTGTCGTACGATCACCGTATCATTGATGGTAGTGAAGCCGTTCGTTTCCTCGTGACGGTGAAAGAATTGCTTGAAGATCCAGAGTCTTTACTGATCGAAGGGTAATCCATAACGATTAATATTAAATTGCCATCTTATAAATAAAAAAGAAAACCCCTGAACAAGCACAGTGTATGCTGTGCACCCGTTCAGGGGTTTTCTTCATTGTATAAGTAATATATGCCGCATTATATGGAATCGGCTGTTTCTGCATGTGCTGTGGAATGATGGGCACTGTAGTCGGGCGTATGCCTCTCCAGCCAATCCACGACATGTCCTGCAACCTCAGTCCGATTTGTCTCATGCAGCATTTCATGGCGTCCCCCTGGATAGAGGCGGTATTCGATATCCTCAAGCTGAAGCGCCCGATATTGGGAGACCAGGTTAAGCACCCCTTTGCCATGAAGCCCCACCGGATCTTGTTCACCTGAGAACAGATATACAGATTTATCCTTGGGAATACGTTTCATGTTGCGTGGCAAGTGAATGTCCAACAGCAGTTTGAAAAAATCACGGAAAAAACCTGCGGAGCAGACGGCTCCACACAAAGGGTCATCAATAAACCGCTTGACCTCTTCGGTGTCCCGAGACAGCCAATCAAACGGCGTTGTTGCCGGACGGAAAGAACGGTTGAATCCGCCAAATACGAGCGCATTGAGCAGCATACTTGGATGACCGGTTCCCTGAATGCCACACTGCAAGAAAGCCAGTTTCTCTCCAATCCGAAGAAGACCGCGCTTGCCATTGGTGCCGGACAAAATAAATGCATGGTAACGCTCGTGGCCAGCATACATTAGATGCTGTACCAAAAACGACCCCATGCTATGCCCCATGAGAAAGAGGGGCACATCAGGGTTTTCTTTGGCGGCAACTTCGCCCAGATTTATCATGTCACTCGCCATCCAGCGGAAAGCATCGACGCCGGCATTGCCCAATAAATTCGAGTTTTCTACCGTTTTACCATGACCACGATGGTCATTCGCGTAGACCGCATACCCGTGCGTGGTGAGATGTTGAGCAAATTCAGCATATCGGGCAGCGGTCTCGCTCATACCATGTGCAATCTGGACCACACCTTTGATGTTGCACTCCGGATCGGGAAGCCAGCGGTACACATGAATACGGGTACCTTCATTGCCAACCAGGCTAAAGGTAGATTCCTGCATCTCGTGTAAATCCTCCTTCACAGGTCACATTAAAGCCAGTTCAAATCAGGGAATTCACCCTTGAATAGATAGTTGATTATTCAATTAAGGCAAATAAGAACGAAGAACAGTAGTGTTACCATCCAGCGTATAGGAGCCCAGGTTGGCAGGCAGTAAGTAACATTGTCCAGCTTTTAGTTCAATTTTATCCGATTCCGCGTTATCCCACTCCAGCGTTCCGCTACCTTCACAGACCACAAGAATAGTGAAGCTTTCAGCCCTTGTAGAGAGCTCCCATCGTCCTGTAACAATCCCTTTTTCCACTACAAAATAAGGGCATTCCGCAAGCTTCAGCCACTCACCTGGAGTTGCATTGTTGGTTTTCATCGTCGTGGCGCCAGCGCCCTCATAAGCCGTTACATTTAATGAATCCTCAACATGCAGCTCACGTGGTTTGCCATCCAGGCCCGGACGATTATAATCGTAAATCCGGTATGTTGTATCCGAGTTTTGCTGAATCTCAGCCACAACGACACCTGCACATAAAGCGTGTACCGTTCCCGCAGGAATAAAGAACGTATCTCCAGCCTCTACAGGTACTTGGCGAAGGGTATCCATGACCGTACCATTTTCAAGCGCTTCCTTCAGTACTTCACGATCAACGCCTTCATTCAAGCCGTAAATGATATGTGCTCCTGGTTTGGCATCCAGCACATACCACATTTCCGTTTTGCCAAGCTCGCCAGGAGGGAGCGCTTCGTAATCATCTGTTGGATGAACTTGTACGGACAGATCATCGTTACAATCAAGCAGTTTAATCAAAAGCGGGAATCGTCCGCCCTTTTCCGAAACTCCTTTGGTTCCAAGCCATGCTGTGCCTAGCTGTTCACGAACTTCGTCCAGGCCTTTTCCAGCAAGTGGTCCATTTAATACCTTAGTTGTACCATTGGGATGATCCGCAATCATCCAGCCTTCTCCTATATGTCCTTCAGGTGGCGTCAGGCCGAATTGCTCCAGCGCGCGACCTCCCCATACACGTTCTTTAAACTCTGGTTGAAATTGCAGTGGGTATGGCGTAGGCATTTCTAATCTCTCCTCTAGTATATGAAATGGTGGATCGCTTTAATCAATCATGACCACGTAGTTGGCATGAATGTAAAAGTGAATACGGTTGCACGTCTTTATGTAGAACACAAATCGCATAAATTGAACCCAAAGAGTGCTTTGTTGCGATTGTGTCTAGTTTATTGCATTTGTGGAACAAAGGAAATTATTTTTTCTCGATGCCAATCAGAAAAGGGGAGATCTCACGCTGCAATTGGCGATAGATCACCACTTGTGCCTGCTCTACAGGCAGAGCAGAGGACCACTCCAATACCGCATCCGCTTCCTGTGATCCTCCATCATGACCTGGATACAGCACAACGGTAATAATGCCGCGCGGCTTGAGCAATGTCAGTGCAGCCTGGAGAGCAGCAATGGTACTGCCGGTTTCCGTAATTATAGTGGAGTCCGCATCTTCCGAAGGCAGGTATCCCAAGTTGAACATTACAGCACCCACATTACCCTGCCATGCTTCAGGAACGGCCTCAGCCATTCGATCATGGCTTAATTGAAGCATGGAGATGGACCCCAATTTAGTGCTGTCCTCTTGTTTGCGAATACGGGCTTGTGCCAAGGTAAGTGCCTCGCTTTGAATATCGAAACCAATGACTTGCCCGCGTTTACCAACTTTTTGTGCCAGAAACAGAGTATCCGCCCCTGTTCCAACCGTTGCATCAATAGCTAAATCTCCAGGCTGTAGACGGGAAGAAATCCATTGATGGGCACAACTTAAAACCGAAAGAAAACCCATCTTAAGCACCCCTCCAGTATTTACCTTGCCAAGAATCCCGCTCACGCAGTTCACGATCAATGGAATTCAATACTTCCCATTTGTTCATGGACCACATCGGCCCAATCAGCAAATCACGCGGTGCATCCCCTGTAAGACGGTGTACAATCATTTCGGGTGGCAGCATCTCCAGCGTATCGACGATCAGTTTGATGTACTCGTCTTGTTCCAGGAAACGGAGGAGACCGGCTTCATACTGCTTCACCATTGGCGTTTTGCGCATCAGATGAAGTAGATGAATTTTGATTCCCTGCACATCCATGTTGGCAACAGCCCGTCCGGTATCCAGCATCATTTCATGGGTTTCCTGCGGCAGTCCGTAAATAATATGTGTACACACCCGAATATTCCGTTTGCGCAGCTTCGCAACGGCTTCCTCATAACAATGAGTATCATGCGCACGGTTAATTAAGGTTGACGTGGAATCGTGAATGGTTTGCAGACCCATCTCAACCCAGAGGTAGGTGCGTTCATTCAATTCAGCCAAATAATCAACGACGTCATCCGGTAAACAGTCAGGCCGAGTGGCGATGGACAGACCCACAACACCGGGCTGCTTCAAAATTTCTTCAAAATATTCACGCAGTTCTTCAACGGGTGCGTATGTGTTCGTATAGGCTTGGAAATAGCCAATGTAGTGAGCTGTAGGCCATTTCAGATGCTGTTTATCCCGAATGGTATTAAATTGGGTGACCAAATCATCCCGTCTGCTACCGGCGAAATCACCCGATCCACGAGCGCTGCAAAATGTACAGCCCCCTTTGGCAATAGATCCATCTCGGTTCGGGCATGTGAAACCCGCATCCAGCATCACTTTGAAAACCTTATTGTTAAATTCGTCTCTCATTTCGTAATTCCAGGTATGGAATCGTTTATCTCCCCATAGAAGAGGAGGTTGTATTGAAGGTGCATTCATCTTCAGGGTACTCCTTTGGCTTCCTAATGGCTTGCTTGTTATATTACCGAATACGACTCTTTTTGAACTTTTACCATTGTATCAAAAAACTCAAAAAAAGGGGAATCTAGTCGCAAAAATAGGCCGTAGAAACGAGGTTTTATCCTTGCTATAGTTTACACATTATGTTATATTTAAACCAGCGTCAGACACCATCTAATGGGTACTATTCATCATAGCATTTGAATCAATGTTGACGTCATGGACCATACTATACCGTGAGGTGATATGAATGAATTCCCAAGTTAAAAATAATGATCTTCATCATGTTTCTGTAGAACTGACGGCAGAAGAAGCTCTGGCTTTGACAGGTGTTCGTTTCAATGGCAATCCGAAAGTGAAAGCGGCTGCAAGACAAAAAGTTCGCGATGCTTTCGAAAAGACATTTGATTTTTCACACCAAGATAAGGTAGACTATGAACTATTAAAGTAGTTGGACCCCAATTCCAAATAAATCGAAGAGGGAATCTTTGAGATTTGCCCCAAAGTGGCAGATCCGAAGATTCCTTTTTCATTGCTCTTTACAATTAGCCAGTTCTTCGGCAAAATGATTCTGAGACAAGTATGGATAAACGGAGGAATAAGATGCGTTTACGTGGCAGAAAAGGGATTCGTGAAAATTTGGAGCAACAAGTTGACCTCGTTGTTCTTGATCCCAAACAGTACAAAGGAAAATGGTCTGAACTGTTTGGCAATGACCATCCGATCTTTGTGGAATTTGGCATGGGTAAAGGTCAATTTATCAGCCAAATGAGTTATAAATATCCGGAATTTAATTTTATCGGTATTGATATGTATGATGAATTGGTACGTCGTGCCAGCGAGAAGGCTCGGAAAGCATGGAGTCAGGCGGAAGTGGAGACACCACCCAACCTGAAGCTGGCGCTTGCTAATATCGAACAGATTGAAGATGTATTTGAACCGGAAGAACTGGAACGGATTTATCTGAACTTCAGCGATCCTTGGCCAAAAGCCAAGCATGCACGTCGTCGTTTGACACATCCACGTTTCCTGAAGAAATATACGGAACTGCTTAACACCAAAGGACAGATTCATTTCAAAACAGATTCGGAGACATTGTTTGATTTCTCTCTCAATGCGATTGCCGACTTTGGCCTGCAAATGACCAATTTGTCCCTGAACCTGCACCGTGATGGATTGAATGAAGAGCATGTCATGACAGAATATGAGCAGAAATTCATGGGTAAAGGCATGAACATTCACCGGGTTGAAGTCATCGTGGGTGAAGAAGCCTTGCGCGAGTATCAACAGATCCGCTTGGACAAGTATAAAGTTCGGGAAGCTGCGGACGAGTCTGGCGAAGATCAAGAGTAATATTATAAAAAAGCGTGATATGCATCTGGATACCAGACTCTCATATCACGCTTTTTTTGCTATTTTCGATGAACTAAACCTCATGACGTCACTTGTGGACGTTCGTTTTACTTCTGCTAAAGCTCCGAATGAAGCTCCTTACGTCGATAATCGTTGGGAGTAACCCCGTTGAATTTCTTAAACATCCGATAGAAATAAGAACTGTTGGTGAATCCGGTTTGCTCGGCAATATCAGCTACAGAGTTTTCCGTCTCAATGAGCAGGAATTGCGCTTTGGCTATGCGAGTCTCGTTAATAACATCGGTTAAACCTTTTAACGTTAGTTGTTTATAGAGTCTGCTGACATAGATGGGTGACATGGCTAGTTCATCTGCAATCGAGGTCAGACAAAGATTGGTGTCTGCGTAATCTCGTTCAATAATGCAGTTAATTTTGCGAATGAGTTCGTCATGTTTAAGCGTTCTTTTTTCCTCAACTTTGGATCCAAGCTCGTCGAACATGCGATAAAAGTGTGCGTGAACTTCACTGAGATCCTCGGCATCATGGATCGGCAGCATTGAACGATCGGAGATGGATTCAAGTGTAAGCTGGTTGTTCTTTTTGAGTGTGTTTCTTACATGATTCAGGGTCATGGTCAGATGGGACAGAGCCAGTTGAAATACGGTAAATGGATATGTTGCCGTTTCACTCACGATGTCTGCATAGACTTGTTTGGCTTCGCCTGTTTTGCCTGTCATCAGGCAATCTATCAACTGTCTCTCTTTTCCAACAGGGAAAGCATATTCTTTGGCATGGTACGCCATGATGTCCGAGGTATAAATCAGGCATCCAGGACCCATGAACAAACGATGAAGAGAAGCTTCTGCTGATCGGGTATAAGAAGCGATGCTGTTTTCCAGTGAATCTTCCGTTGGCCCGATAGTAAATGAAATGGAACATCTTAGATGTGTCATCACGGCAGCCTGCATCATGCGCAGCAGGTCCTCAATAGGGCTACGTTCATAATCAGCTTCATCCTGAATTTTATCATTAAAGATAAGTGTGATCAGATCACCGCCCATATCCACAGCTTCGGTGTGGTAGTAAAGGTCAGCCGTCTCCGTGCAAATGTTCATCATCGCGTATTTTATAAGTTGGACTTCATCCCGGTAGGTATCGCTGAAATCGGTAAAATGATCAATACGAAGCAGTACGAGTCTCGTTAGACGATGAACATCAACAGAAGAGCCATAAAACTTCATTCGGTCCTCCAGCATACCTCCCGTTACCGTTTCACGTCCTTGCAAAGCCCCGCGCAGAAAATCCTGGCGTAGAAGATGCAGACTGCCACGACGCTCTGCTTCCATCACACGCATACGGACAAGCACCTTATCAATGGGATGATATAGCTTCCGGGACACGAGGTAGGATAAGACCACTCCCGCAATTAATAGTCCAAGACAAAACAGAACAGTGTGTGTCCGCATATTACGAATATCTGAGGTGATCAGGTCATAAGGCGTGATTCGTACATAGCGCCACCCGAGGTTATCAGGAGCGGTGTAGGTAATAAGTGACTTTTTTCCATCAACGTCTGCGGTAAAGTAAGCGGACTGCTCCTTGTTTTCCAGAATTGGCTGCATAAACGTTTCATTGGACAAATCTTTCATCAACGCTCGATTGCTAAAATCGGACAATAACTGTCCCTGTTCATTAATAATAAACGTTTTCCCTGGCTGATCGGCTGAGTTCATATTGGGACTGAGCCAGTCGTCCTTGATATTTACGACGACCGCATAATTCAGTGTGGCATTGTCATTGATCGTGTCATAACAGAGGTACGTATAGCTGCTGACTTGAGTTTCCTCGGTGGATCCAACCTGGTATGTACGCGGAATGGGAACAAAAGGTTTGTAGTCATGGAATCGGTCGAGGATGCTTGTAATCCCCTGATCGTCAATTTCCGAGATGGACTGTTGTCCATTGCGAACTTCATTTGAACTGATAAAGAATTCATCATTTTTGGAGTTATATACATAGATGGATTCGATAAAAGGGAGGGACATGCGATAGTTGTCGAGTTGTGCCATCGCTGACGTAATTTCATAGATACTCGGATTCGAATAGAGCAGCAGGGCAGAGATGGTGTAATCCTGATAAATCTGGTAAGACAGTGATTTGGCGGTCTCGGTCATCTTGGAGACTTCCCGACTGGTCTGGGTAAGACCATTCATATCAGTTCGGTAGACCTGGCGAAGGGCAATACGATTATAGTTGACGTACAAAATGGTAGAAGCCACAAGCAAGGTGGCAACGGTGCTAACAATAATGCCGATTAGAATCCGTGCAAACACCTTCTGGCTGTCCTCTGAACGTTTGCGCATGACCTTTCCTCCCGTGGACCTCCTGTTTTGGATGAACAAAGTTAGACTTCATAGCGAAGGATGAGAATTCATATATGGGCGTGGTGAATCACGGATGTATCTCGAATTATATAGTATGTATGCGTTTACATCAACGATGTACAGCATGCATAGCCGATTTCCGTAGCTAAAGTTCAACTTTCGCTTTATTGTTCACTAGGTTCAACCTATGCACGATATCAACTTTTGTGAACGCCCAGGCATTCATTTCAGTGTTCGTTCATATTGTTCATATTCTGTTTCGCAGAATCGTTCATGATCCGGCCGAATGATTCAGTATCCGGTAGCACTTAGGGCAACTACAATAAAAACAGAGCTCCACTGCGCGCCGCGCCGTAAGAAATTCGGGAGGGATCGAGCCATGCTCAAAGAATTGAACAAAAACAAAATCATGTTCCTGATGCTGCTGCCTACACTGATCTTTTTTCTGATTAACTCGTATTTTCCGATGGTCGGCATCTATTATGCGTTTACCCGTTATGATTTTGAAGGTGGTTTGTTCGGCAGCCCATTTGTTGGACTGGAGAACTTCAAGTTCCTGTGGCAATCAGGAATGCTGCTCAAGCTGACAACCAACACGGTGGGGTACAATCTGGCCTTCATTATATTAGGAAACGGGCTAGCGATCTTCTGTGCGATATTGCTCAGTGAAATTCGGGGAAAAGTGTTTAAGAAAATTACGCAGTCGGTCATGTTTTTACCGTATTTCATCTCGTTTGTACTATTAAGTGTAATCGCTTACAACATGTTTAACTATGAATCCGGTTTTGTGAACACGGTACTCAAACGTTTTGAGGCGGGGCCTGTTGATATTTACAACACACCCTGGATCTGGGTGTTCCTGATCATCATTTTTTATCTGTGGAAAAATCTCGGCTACAGCATGGTCATCTACCTTGCAGCTATTACAGGGATCAGCGATGAGTATTACGAGGCCGCCCGGATTGACGGGGCCAATATCTTTCAGCGTATTTGGTATATCACCGTACCAATGCTAAAACCGACCTTTGTCATCCTGTTGTTATTCTCGCTCGGGAGCATTATGAAGGGACAGTTTGATCTCTTTTACCAACTGATTGGAAACAACGGTGTCTTATATAACGCTACAGATATTATCGATACGTATGTGTATCGTTCCCTAAAAGTGACGTTTGATATTGGAATGGCTACTGCGGCTGGTCTGTATCAATCGCTGTTTGGTTTTATCCTGATCATGACCGTCAACTATATCATCCGTAAAGTAAATGAGGACTACGCCTTGTTCTAAAACGCCAATAAGCAGAAGGGAGAACCACTATGCATACTCGTGCCCGAGATACGGAATTCACCTTGTTGTTTCAAATCATCGCTTACAGCATGATCCTGATTCTTTCCTTAATCTGTATCATTCCATTTCTTTTAATTTTATCCGGCTCATTCAGCAGCAACGAATCCATTGTAAGAGATGGGTATCACCTCTTTCCCACCGATTTCTCTCTGGAAGGTTATAAGATGGTGTTTAAATTTCCGACTCAGGTGCTCAAAGCTTATGGCGTGACTGTATTTACAACCGTTGTGGGTACGGCCCTCGGACTATTTCTTATTACGATGGCGGGATTTGTACTGCAACGCAAAGATTTCAAATACCGTAACGCCTTCTCATTTTTCATCTACTTTACAACTCTCTTTGGCGGGGGATTAGTTCCTTGGTACATCATGCTGGCAAATTATTTCAATCTTACAGACACGTATACCGTGTTAATTTTTCCGGGGCTGATGACGCCATTTCTCATTATCCTGATGAAAAACTTCATTCGTTCAGCCGTTCCGGATGAGCTGATTGAGTCAGCCAAAATCGATGGAGCGAATGATTTCCGCATTTACTTTAGCGTAGTGCTGAAACTGGCGATGCCCGGCATTGCTACTGTAGGGTTATTTCTGGCACTGGGATATTGGAATGACTGGTTCACATCATCCTTGTTTATTAATAACCCGGATATGTACCAGCTGCAATTCTATTTGTATAACACCATGAACACGATTACCTTCATTGACCAGATGGCGATTGGTACGGGCATAACACTTAGCCAGGATGTACCTACCGAATCGACCAAAATGGCGATGGCTATTGTGGTTACTGGCCCGATCTTGTTTCTGTATCCATTTGTGCAGCGTTACTTTGTCAAGGGTCTTACCATTGGTGCGGTAAAAGGTTAGAACGTGCACGCGTTGTGGGTGCAGATTGCGGGATAGCTGTCTGTCCGTCTGCGTCTGAACCATGGCGAGTCTGCGCTAACATATAAGGTTGACCACAAAAAGGGAGGATGCGTATGCGTAACAAAACAATTCGGCACCTGTCTATGGTACTTGCCCTGATGTTGTTTGCCGGGGTGCTTGCTGCATGTAGTAGCGGTTCGGGGGGATCTGCGCAAGGAAGTGAGCAGGGAGGTTCTTCTGAAAACAAAGGGGAGAAGGTAACACTGCAATTCTACATGCTTGGTGATGCACCTAAAGATCTGCCTGTGATTGAGTCGGAAATCAACAAGCTTGCTGAGGCCGATCTGAACGTGAATGTGAAATTTAACTATACCTCCTGGACAGACTGGGACCAAAAATACAAACTACTGCTATCCTCCGGTCAACCGATTGATCTGATCTTTACCGCGGATTGGACATTTTATCAGTCCTATGCGAAAAAAGGAGCATTCCTGTCTCTGGATGAAGTACTGCCTAAGGCAGCACCAACGCTCAAAGCTTATGTACCTGATGACATGTGGAAAGCGGTAAAAGTCAACGACAAGATCTATACTGTACCATCGACATGGACTGAATATGTTACTGAGGGTATTGCATACCGAGAGGATTTGCGTGAGAAGTACAATCTGCCCAAACCGGAATCTCTGGAGACACTCGAAGCCTATCTGGATGGAATCAAAGCTAATGAACCAAATATGATTCCAATCGCGGATAGCAATGCGAACCATACCCATGGTATTCGACAATTGACGTCCAAGCTGGTGAATACAGCAGGTCAGCTCCCGTATGGTCTGGATATCAGGTATGATACACCATCCAATATCACTTCCTATTGGGGGTCTGCACAGCATCTGGAAGACCTGAAAACGTACAAACGCTGGATGGACAAAGGCTTTTTCCCGAAAAACGTGCTGAATGTGAAGGATACGTCCAACTCATTGCTGCAAAATGGAAAATCTGCTGTTGTACTGTCGGGTGAGAACCCGAACAAATTTAATGCGGATGTAATCAAGGTCCAGTCCACTCACCCGGATTGGAAGCTAGGTTATTTCCCTTACCCGAATGCCAAAGGATTTGCACAACCAGTTCACCCGATCCACAATGGTTTTGCAATTCCGCGCAGCAGCAAAAACCCGGAGAAAGCACTCGCATTCTATGAGAAACTGGTTACCGATAAACGTTACAACTGGCTTACCGAATATGGTGTGGAAGGCAAGAACTTTGAAGTTCAAGACGGTTATTATAAAATGGTGGGCGATGCCCAGACCAATGGATTCCCGCGCGAAGGCATGAATGGCTGGGCTTGGCGTAATCCGGAATTCATGCTCTATGATAAGAGCTTTGATGATGTGCTGGCTATTTTCAAAGAGCTAGACAAAATGAAAAAGCCGGATATCTTTACTGGATTTGCTGAGGATTGGACGCCATTCCAAGCTGAGAAAGCTGCACTGGAGCAGGTAGAAAAGCAGTATCTCTATCCGTTGAATGTGGGATTGGTGGAGGATGTAGAAGCAGGTTTGAATACATTTATGGAAAAAGCCAAACAGGCAGGCCTTGAGAAAATTCAGACTGAGTATACCAAGCAGTGGCAGGATTACTTGAAGTCTGCTGGTATTCAATAGTTTGTACTTTTCTTCATATTAAAAAAAAGGTGCCTTCGATTCGAAGGCACCTTTACTGTGTATATGCAGGCTTGTTTGAAGCCGTTACAGTCCGGCTTGGTCTGCCGAGTAGGGACGCAGGTCCAAAAGGTCGATAATACTTTGTGCGCTCTGCATGGGGTGATACTTGGCAATCTGCGCCATGTGGCGTTTGCGTTTGCGGACAATGTCAGGATAGTTATGAAGCAGTTTATTCATCCATTTTACTACAACGTCGAGGGAAGTAATGGGCTCTCCCAAACCTCGTGCGGTGAAATACTGAACATTTTCTTCTTCCTGACCCGGTATCGGGTTATGGAACAACATGGGGATTCCCTTTGCCAAACCTTCACTGCATGTCATTCCACCCGGCTTGGTGATCAGGAGATCAGATACTTCCATTAATTTGTCCACTTCATTGGTGTAACCGATGATATGAATATTATCTTTTTGATACAACGGATTCTGTTCCATGCTGATACGGCTTTTGTCATTGCGGCCAAGACAGAAAATAATCTGAACATCCTCATGCCAGCGTGTTAATAGTTGGTTAACCACTTCATCACTAAGCATTCCCCAGCCTCCGCCCATCACAAGCACTGTGGGCATGTTTTTCAAATTGAATTTGCTTCGGATCTCGTCGCGCCCGGGATGTTCCCAGAAGTTGGGGTGGATCGGAATGCCGGTAACCCGAATTTTGTCTAAAGATACACCCCGCAGCATTAATTTGGACTTTACCTCATCTGTAGAAACAAGATACAGATCCACTTCTGGACTAATCCATGTCCCGTGTGCGTCATAATCGGTGATGACTGTACAAAGTGGAACCTGCACACCCAGACGTTTCAGTCTGGATATGACGGCACTGGGAATAGGGTGGGTGCATACAATAACATTCGGACGAAGCTGACGGACAATACTGCGTGTATGAGTATAAAACAATTTATGCAGTGCGAGTGTAGTCAGCCGATTTAAGGATTTTTTATATTGGTGCTTGTATACATACCCGATGAGCTTGGGCTGATTAATGACCGTTTTTTTGTACGCTGTAATGATGAGTGGCGCAACTCTGGGGTTCAGAAAACTCCCCAACTCAAGCACTTTGGTTTGCACATTCGGCGAAAGTTTTCGCAAACTGCTGGACAGTGCATAAGCGGCTTGAGTATGACCAGCGCCAAAGCCTTCAGATAATAGTAATACTCTTTTTTTCTCCACGCTTGCTTCACCTGTTCCTGCTAGGTTTTCCTTAGTCTAACATATTCACTTTATGTCCATAAAGCAACTGTTGCAAGTGCGACTAAAGTACCGATCGTAGCACCTGCGAGCACATCTGAGGGATAATGTAATCCCAGGTAAATTCGTGAAAATCCGACAATTAATGCAACAGGGAGCAACATCAGCAACAGGAATGGCTCCATTGTCATAAAAGGGACCGTAACTGAAAATACGGCAGTAGTATGCCCTGAAGGGAACGAATGGTCCGTCAGGGGGTTGCGGAACGTAATCGTATCCGGTAGGGCCAGGTAAGGCCGAATGCGCGGATACAGTTTTTTGGCGATTGCTACGGGAATGTGGCTAGCCGCTAGAGCGATGCATGCCTGAAGTCCTGTTGTACTCCAAGGAGCGGGAGCCAGCAGCCAGATTAGTAAGGATACTGCAATAGAAGAAGTTGCTCCGCCCAGATGGGTGAAATAATACAGCCAAAAGTTCATAAATCGATTATGAAGTCGACCATTAATCCACATAAATACATTTCGATCATACTCTTGAAACTTTACGAATAAACGGCTCATATTGGCCTCCTGCCAGTCAGGCCCCATGTTGGCGGCAGTATTTCCGGTAAATTGCTGTGTCCGGTTTCGTCCTGATTAGTATATAACCGTTTTTTCGTGAGCTTGAGGTTATTTCAGGTATATGTTTATCATATTTTTAAATGTTGTCCTTTTCAAGAAGAACACATGTGAAGAAGGTAAAATTCATGTTAAAGAGTGGATATACACCCAACTTAACTTTTTGACTCGGACGATCTAAAAAAGATACAATGATTCAACATGGCTGAAATGCGGTTAAAAAAATGTGAGTTTAAGACCGAACTTTTTAAGGTCTGTTTACGTTGTTTAATATAGAGCCCTTGTCGATATAGATCAGCCAGATGAAAAAAAGCAGGGACTTTAGAAATAAAAATCAAGTAAACGGCTGAAAATAAGATATAACAGGCATGAATGCGAGGTTGAAGTATCAAGAAGTGCCTATTCAGCGTTTAAAGTTCACATTTCTGCTTCAGGAAGTGGAATTGCGGTTTTGACAAATGGCTGAAAAGAATACAAAATCGATAAAGCAGCCAACTGGCATCAACCATGCTTGAAACATTGTCTGAAATATTTGCGTAGTTAACAAAAGAACAGGGTCATATTCTGCGCATCACAAAAAAATAAAAAGTGCAGAATCCAGGAAGAGAAACATTTTAAAGTAATCTGGTTTTGAAAAAAAGGGGGTAACAGAGAACGATGTTGGACGCTATATTCGTCACGATGCAGGTCATTCTGGCACTGCTAGCCGTGTACCAATTCACGTTTTCGCTGTTCGGTCTGATTAAGAAAAAGAAAAAGAAACATTATCCAGCGACAAAATCATTCGCTGTACTCGTCGCAGCACACAATGAGGAACAAGTCATTGGTGCTTTGATGGAGAACTTGAAACAACTGGATTACCCGGAAGATCTGTACGATGTGTTTGTCATTTGTGACAACTGTACAGATGGAACGGCTCAAATTGTAAGACAGCATGGATTGAACGCATGTGTACGTACCAATGCTGATCTCAGAGGTAAAGGGTATGCCATCGAATGGATGCTTAAATACCTGTGGAAATTGCCACGTCAGTATGACGCAGTTGTTATGTTTGACGCGGATAACCTGGTTGACCGTAACTTCTTGCTTGAGATGAATGACGACTTGTGCAATGGTTCGCGTGTTATTCAAGGATACATTGATACGAAAAATCCGGAGGATTCCTGGATCACTGCAGCATATGGTGTATCTTACTGGTACATCAACCGTCTGTGGCAGTTGTCCCGTCATAATTTGAATATGGCGAATTTCCTCGGTGGTACTGGAATGTGCTTTGAGACCAACCTGCTCAAGGAAATTGGCTGGGGTGCTACAAGTCTGGTTGAGGATTTGGAGTTTACGATGCGTAGTGTTCAGCGTAATGTATATCCTGTCTTTAACTATGATGCCAAAGTATTTGATGAAAAGCCGTTAACTTTTAAAGCTTCAGCAAGACAACGTCTTCGCTGGATGCAAGGTCACTTTACGGTTGCGCGTAGATATTTCTTCCCGCTGCTGTGGCAGAGTATCAAGGAAAGAAGTTTGGTGAAATTTGACCTTGCTGTGTATGGAGCAAACGTGTACGTTGTTTTGCTTACGTTCCTGATGACTGCTGTCCTGTGGGTGGATACAGCGATATTCAGTGGTCCACATATCGCAAACATATACGGGTACTTCCCGCTTTGGGTAGGATTCCTAGCGATTGGTCTGAACGTCCTGACATTCTTGTTGTCCATGGCGCTGGAAAAGGTTACTTTTGCCAAAGTGTATCTGTACCTGATCTTGTTCCCGATTTATCTTCTTTCATGGTATCCAATTACGTTCTACGCGTTCTTCACGCAGAATAATAAACAATGGAGCCATACCCAACATACACGTGTTGTACGTTTGGATGAGGTGCAGAGCAAGCAAGGTTAATGTATGATCTACTTGGATGATAGCATTTCTGAAAAATTATTGTAGAGACGTTGACAATGGCCTTGCAGGATGTTATAGTATTCAAGTGCGTTAAATGAATAGCTGTGGAATCACAAGTAGAAGTCCGACTTCTCACCTGATCAACAAACATGTTGGCTGGTCAACGATCCCAATAATTTATGAAGTGTTTACTCATGAAGAATTGTGTTGATTACAGGGATGTCGGTAGCTTAACCGGCATCCCTTTTATTTTTGTGTAACAGGATATTCAAAATGACCTGGAGGTGGACGGTTATTAGTAAAGATCACATGATTAATGATGAGATTCGGGCGAAGGAAGTACGCCTTGTCGGAGCTGAAGGAGAACAAATTGGGATCACGCCGATTCGGGAAGCACTGCAAATGGCGATTGACCTGAACTTGGACCTGGTCAATGTGGCACCACAGGCTAAACCGCCGGTATGCCGCATCATGGACTATGGCAAATTCCGCTATGAGCAACAAAAGAAAGACAAAGAAGCCCGTAAGAACCAGAAAATTGTTGACATTAAAGAAGTATGGTTCCGTTCCAATATTGAGGAGCATGATTATCAAACGAAGCTTCGTAATGTAGTTAAGTTCTTGAAAGAAGGCGACAAGGTAAAATGTTCCGTTCGTTACCGCGGACGTGAAATTGCGCATGCCGCCATTGGTCAACGGATTTTGGAACGCGTTAAGGTGGAGGTTGCAGAACTTTGCACCATCGAACGTCAACCAAAATTGGAAGGCCGCAGTATGATCATGATTCTGGCTCCTAAAGCCTGATAACATTGGAGGAGGAAACACAAAATGCCTAAAATGAAAACACACAGCAGTTTGAAAGGACGCTTCAAAATTACCGGTTCCGGTAAAGTCCTGCGTTACAAAGCTCACAAAAACCACTTGCTTTCCCACAAATCAAAACGTGCTAAGCGCGTTCTGAACGGCAACCCAGTTATGGCTGCCGGGGACGTAAGACGTTTGAAACAAGGTCTGGCTAACTTGAAATAGTAAATCCGTATGGGGGGATCGGCTTAGGCCGTACACATACCACGGATACATTTAATATTTATTGGGAGGTTCTTTAATATGGCAAGAGTAAAAGGCGGTTTTGTAGTACGTCGTCGTCATAAAAAGGTTTTGAAACTGGCAAGAGGTTATTTCGGTTCCAAACACCGTATTTTTAAAACAGCTAACGAGCAAGTAATGAAATCCCTGGTTTACGCATACCGTGACCGTCGCAACACAAAACGTAACTTCCGCAGACTGTGGATCGTTCGTATCAATGCTGCAGCACGTATGAATGGTTTGTCTTACAACAAACTGATCCATGGATTGAAACTTGCTGGAGTAGACATGAACCGCAAAATGTTGGCTGATCTGGCCGTTAACGACATCAATGCGTTCAACTCTTTGGCTACTGTAGCTAAAGGCAAAATCAACGCTTAAAATTGTTTATGCAAGCCGCCGTACCTATGGCGGCTTTTTTTACGGCTTGAAGATTGATTTACTCCAAAGAGCAGGGTTATGTGAAACGAATATGCTACAGCCTGTAAGGGAACAATGAAAGCATATAACGGGTGAATAACAGGCTGTGATAATACATAAAATACGAACGGTGAAATAATGCAAACGAAAACAGGTGAATTCCACATCTTTCTAGGAAGAGTGATATATTTTTGTTATATAACATCACATCGTTGTAACGTTAGTGTGTTAAATCGTTAAATTATTAAGCGCTTTCAATAAAAAAAGAGCAAAAATAAGTGAGATTTGGTGATGAAACATCTGGATTTTACCACGGGTTGAATGTATAATCACCTCTAGTAGGCTAGTCCTAAAATTTTCTCTTCATGTCATAATGTTCGGTTTTTCGACAGGTGACACAATCTTTAAGGGGTAAGAATGCGCTTTTAATGTCGAAGAAACCATACATTCTGCATAAAAGCCATATTATCGATCTGTTGATCCGTTCCATTTTGGCCTGGACAGGAATTAGGTATATATCATTAAGGGGGAACAAGAGAAATGAAGAAGATGCTCAGCTTGTCTTTGGTCATGTTGCTGGCAGTATCGGTTATGCTCGCAGGTTGCGGTAGCAAACCGAAAGAGGAAACAAATGCCGGAGGAACTACAGGTGGCGAAAACACTGAAGCTAAATCCGATTTGAAAATCGGTATGGTTACTGACGTAGGTGGAGTTAACGACAAATCGTTTAACCAATCTGCTTGGGAAGCTCTGCAAGCAACTGAAACTGAAACAGGTGTAGCTGTTAAATACCTGCAAAGTAAATCCGATGAAGAGTACATTCCAAACCTGAACGAGTTCGTTAAAGGTGGATACGATCTGACTTGGGGTATCGGTTTCCAATTGGCTGATGCGATCAAGACTGTAGCTGAACAAAATCCTGATTCCAAACTCGCGATCATCGACAGTGTTGTTGATGCTCCTAACGTTAAATCGGTAACATTTGCTGAAGAAGAAGGTTCTTACTTGGTAGGTGTTGTAGCTGGTCTGACAACTAAATCGAACAAAATTGGTTTTGTTGGCGGTATGGAAAGCCCACTGATCAAAAAGTTTGAAGTAGGTTTCAGAGAAGGCGTTAAAGCTGTTAATCCTAATGCTGAATTCATTCCGAACTACACAGGTGCATTTGATAAGCCTGACCTTGGTAAAGCAGCAGCAGCAACACTTTACAACAAAGGCGTAGATATCATTTTCCACGCTTCCGGTGCTACTGGTAATGGTGTGTTCAACGAAGCAATCGCTCGTAAGAAACAAGGTCAAGACGTTTGGGTTATCGGTGTAGATAAAGACCAATCCCTGGAGTTTGGTGATGATGTAACACTGACTTCCATGATCAAAAAAGTTGACGAAGCTGTTAAGCGCGTAAACCAAGAAATCATCGATGGTACATTCAAAGGCGGAGCTGAGAACCTGACTTTGAAAGAAAACGGTGTAGGTGTCGCTGATACTTCTACGAAAAATGTTTCTGCTGATACACTTGCAAAAGTGGACGAGTACAAAGAAAAAATCATCAACGGCGAAATCAAAGTTCCTACAGAGTAATCTGATTCTGCTGTAAAAATGAATAATCATCGAGGCCGGTCTTGACCGGCCTTATGATTGTCAGAGCAGGAAAATTTGCTCAGGTCATCATAACAATTGTACAAGCTAGGCCTTATGTGCTTGGGGATTAGCCCACGGCAAAAGCAAGAAGACTTCGTATCAACGCTCCGGTAGGAGCTTTTCTTAAGATTATGGAATGCAGAAGTTTCGGTGAAACTGAAGGATTCGATGATCCTAAGAAAAAGTACCGCTAAAATGCGGTCATCTTCCTTGAATAAACGTCGTTAGACGTTTTTCTTACGTTTGCGGAACCACACTATATCAGGTATAAGGGTGATTACATGGGTGCAGCAACCCCCGTCGTTGAGTTGAAACAAATCACGAAGCGTTTCCCAGGCATTGTTGCCAACGACGCCATCAGCCTTCAGCTTCGTAAAGGCGAGATCCATGCTCTACTGGGCGAAAACGGCGCTGGTAAATCAACGTTGATGAATATTGTCTTTGGTCTCTATCAGCCGGATGAAGGTTCCATTGAAGTGAATGGCAAGCCTGTCATCATCGACAGCCCTAACAAAGCAATCGATCTTGGCATCGGCATGGTGCATCAGCACTTTAAGCTTGTACAGCCGTTCACGGTAACAGAGAACATTATTTTGGGATCTGAACCAAGGAAAGGTCTCAACATTAATTATAAAAAAGCTGCTGCTGAAGTGCAGCGTCTGTCTGAACAGTATGGACTCAAAGTGAATCCGCATGCCAAAATTCATGACATTTCTGTCGGAATGCAGCAACGTGTTGAAATTGTAAAAACGTTGTATCGTGGTGCAGACATCCTTATTTTTGACGAGCCTACTGCTGTATTAACACCTCAGGAAATTAAAGAACTGATGGTAATCATGAAAAAATTGGTGGCCGAAGGCAAGTCCATTATTCTGATTACACACAAACTGAAAGAAATCATGGAAATCTCCGATACGGTGACGATTATTCGTCGTGGTAAAGTGATTGATTCAGTTATAACATCAGAAACGAATCCGAATGAGTTGGCAGAAAAAATGGTTGGTCGCAATGTCACATTTAAAGTGGACAAAAAGCCAGCTACTCCAGGAAACAATGTGCTTGAAGTTAGCAAATTGACCGCCAAAAATAAAGAAGGTATCTCGGTTCTGAACGAACTCAACCTGAATGTACGTGCAGGAGAGATTGTAGGAATAGCAGGTGTTGATGGTAATGGACAGAGCGAACTGATTGAGGCTCTTACCGGACTGCGTAAAGTAGATAGCGGTTCGATTCGCCTCGAGGGTAAAGAACTGTCTAATCATACTCCGCGCCATATTTCGGAGTCGGGTGTAGCCCATATTCCGGAAGACAGGCACAAACATGGACTAGTACTGGATTTTTCTGTGAGTGAAAATATCGTCCTGGAATCATATTATAAAGCACCTTATACACGTAAAGGATTCCTTAACTTCGATGCGATCAAGAAGCAAGCGAAGCGTCTTGTCGAGGCATTTGATGTGCGTACACCAAGCATTGAAACGAAGGCCCGCTCCTTATCGGGAGGGAACCAACAGAAAGCCATTATCGCACGTGAGGTTGATAAGAACCCTGAGTTGCTTATTGCTGCCCAGCCAACTCGTGGTCTGGACGTAGGTGCTATTGAGTTTGTTCAAAAACAATTGATTGCACAACGTGATCAGGGCAAAGCGGTATTGCTGATCTCATTCGAGCTGGATGAAATTATCAACGTATCCGACCGAATTGCTGTCATCTATGAAGGACAGATCGTGGGCGAGGTGCTGCCGGAAGAAACCAATGACAGGGAGCTCGGCTTGATGATGGCGGGCAGCACCCAAAAGAGAGGTACTGTGCATGAATAACGTATTAAAATGGTTTACCCGTGATTCATTTATATTACCTATTGTAGCCATCATTATGGGTCTGATCCTCGGTGGTATTGTCATGCTGATCGGCGGATACAACCCGATTGAAGCGTATAGTGCATTGTTTACGAAGGTTTTCGGAGACATGTACAACTTTGGTGAAGCAGTCCGGGAAATGACACCGCTGATTATGACAGGACTTGCATTTGCATTTGCGGCACGTGCAGGACTGTTTAATATCGGGGGAGAAGGACAATTTCTTGTCGGTATGACCGCGGCGACTTTTGTAGGTGTGAAGTTTGCAGGTCTGCCAATCTACATTCATGCTCCACTGGCTTTGATTGCTGGTGCAGTATTTGGTGGTCTGTGGGCAGCTATTGCTGGTTACCTGAAAGCAGCGCGTGGGGTTAACGAAGTTATCAGTAGTATCATGCTGAACTGGATTGGTCTGTATCTGGCCAACCTGATCGTGCGCCAATTCCTGCTGTTAAAGGGTGAAAATCGTTCGGTGGATATCAGTGATACCGCTTCGATTAGTCTGACATGGCTTTCTGAGCTGATGGGCAACTCCCGTGTTCACATGGGAACATTGATTGCTCTTGTCATGGCTGTACTCTTTTATATCTACATGTGGAAAACCAAACAAGGGTACGAGATTCGTGCTGTAGGATATAACCCGAATGCGGCAGAGTATGCGGGTATGCATGTCAATCGCAATATCGTTAAAGCTATGTTTATCAGTGGTATGCTTGCAGGTCTTGGCGGTGCATTTCAGGTTCTTGGTGTGTTCCAATACCAGACCGTTATGTCGGGCTCGCCAGGAACAGGTTTTGACGGCATCGCGGTTGCACTGATTGGTTTGAATCATCCGTTTGGTGTGTTGCTGGGTGCGTTGTTATTCGGTACGCTCACTTATGGATCTGCGGGAATGAGCTTTGCTGCGGATGTACCGCCCGAGATTATTCGGATTGTTATCGGTTCGATTATCTTCTTCATTGCGGCACAAGGCATCGTGCGCTGGGTACTTAAACCGTTCTATTCCAAGCGCAAGAAAGAGAAGGTGTTGTAGATGGACTTGTTGACAATTGGGCAAATTATCAATACGACGCTTGTCTTTGCCACGGCATTGATTTTTGCATCCCTGGGCGGAATTTTCTCGGAAAAATCCGGTGTGACCAACCTTGGACTTGAAGGCTTCATGGTATTTGGTGCGTTTGCCGCGGGGATTGCGGCGCATTATGCACAAGAAGCTGGCATGGGGGGAACGACGTCTGCCTGGATGGGGATTTTGTTCGCGGTTGTGCTGGGCGTAGTGGTATCACTGATCCACGCGGTTGCCTCCATTACGTTTAAGGCTGACCAAATTATCAGCGGTATCGTCATTAACTTTCTGGCAGCAGGAAGCACACTTTATCTAGTAAAGTTGCTGTTTGAAGGATCAGGCGATTCACCATTGGTACAAGGATTCAGCAAGTTTGATGTGCCACTGTTAAAGGATATTCCTTTGCTTGGGGAAGCTTTCTTCAAGAATGTGTACCCGACAACTTATCTGGCTGTTTTGTTCGTCTTTCTGACGTATTACATTATGTACAAAACCCCATTCGGTCTTCGTCTTCGCTCGGTTGGTGAACATCCAAGTGCTGCGGATACCGTAGGTGTTAAAGTGCGTCGTTATCGTTATGTTGCGGTAATGATCAGTGGTGCGCTGGCTGCTATTGGTGGAGCTGCAATCACGCTGACTACGACAGGCACATTCTCTCATAATACCGTTTCCGGCCAAGGTTACATTGCGATTGCAGCGATGATCTTTGGTAAGTGGAATCCGATTGGTGCCTTTGGGGCGGCTGTGTTCTTTGGTTTCTCGCAAGCTATCCGGAACTATGTACAGCTGTTCGAATGGTCTCAAAGTATTCCCCAGGAAATTATTTATATGCTGCCTTACCTGCTGACCATCATCGTGCTCGTTGCGGCTGTTGGACGCTCTTCTGCTCCGTCCGCACTCGGGGAACCGTATGATCCGGGGAAAAGGTAACGACAGAATTATGAGTTCCCACATAATGCTTTACTAGAAAAGGTTCGCCTCGTGCGAACCTTTTTTTGTTTCACAAAGATAAATATCAGATTACTAGTGTTCTAAACTGTTATAGAGAAAGACACCCATATTTTCATTTAGGGACAAAGAAACAGGCGAAGTCGGCTCTGGACGAATACACTGTTTTGAACGATCCGAGGAGGAGGGGAAAGTATGAAACAACATGTTACGCGTGATGCAGCGATGAAATTAATAGGCAATAATATTGTCGCGATCAAAAAAGACGGTACTCGGGTAACCGGAAGACTGTTGAAAGTATCGGGTAATAAATTGGTGCTGAAACGTCCCGTTGGCAAAAAAGTACGCACCAAAGCCATTTTGCCATTGGTATTATTTGATTTACTCGCCATCGCTACGCTTCCTTATGCTTACGGCCCTGGCCCTGGCTTCGGTTTTGGTCCAGGTGGTGGTCCAGGATATGGCCCGGGACCAAAACCAGGCCCAGGGTATGGACCGGGATTTGGTGGTGGATATGGCCCTGGCCCAGGATATGGACCCTATGGACCACGGCCACCGGGCTTTTTTTAGACCGATTTATAATGTTTTTTCCAACTCGTAACAGCGGCTTAACATAATGTATCGAATGGTGCTATATCCATTTTTCTGGTAAAATCGAAGACCTTTAGTATTGCCTTCGTCCACCATCACTTTGGATCTTTTGCAACCACGAGATGCCGCAAAATTTTCCGCTTTGAGCAGCAAGGTCTGACCGTATTTCTTTCGCTGTTCTTTTGTGGCAACAGCCATCATATCCACATACAGCAGTTCACCGTGCATGAGAAAATGGATGAATGCGACAGCTTCGTTGTCAGGATTTTGTGAGACAACAAAGGTCATGCCCCTGTTCATTCGCAGGGGTATTTCTTTGCGTATTTTATTGATTTCACTTTCACTCATATGAGATAGAGGTACAAGTTGAGAGTCAATAAGCCTCATTATGGCGGCATCATCCAGCTTGGATTTACGTTGCCGAATCACCATCGGAAGCCTCCTTTCAGGACCAGTCGTGCTGCTCGTATATCCTATGCCTGAGGCAAGTTGAAAGGTGACTGAATGAAGCGTTGGGATTGGGGTAACGTTAAAGATGGAGAGTGAAGGATTAAGGACGTTCTGAATTTTTATACAAAAGGGGTATTGACTTATCGGTTGGAGGAATCATATAATGTTCCTAACATTTAACGAGAATATTTCATCGGCTATGAAGAGGACGAAGTTTTAAGGGCTCTTTTGCTCAGAGAGTGGCTGGAATTGCTGAAACCACCACCATTACCCCTTATATACGAGCTCACCTCGGAGCTGTTTTCCTGAAAAGCATTGGATGTCACTCCATTGGGTTATTAGGGGAAATCGTATGTCTGCGTTACAGACAACAGGTATGGAGAACGGGTATATCCGTTTGATCTATCGTTTTTTGTACCTGGTAAGGTCCGTTATTGCGAAATTTCGGACAAAGTTGGGTGGTACCACGGAAGCAACAACCTTTCGTCCCTCGCAAGCATAAACTTGTTTGCAGGGATGGAAGGTTTTTTTTGTAACTTTAAATGTCAGAATGATGTAAATTCCGAGAGGAGGATGACTGATGGGAGCTCAAATTCCAGAAGTACGATCGACAGATGAATTACGTGAAAAATGGATGAAGCCGGAGGTCATTAGCGGTTCAGAAATTCTGCTGAGAAGCTTGTTGCTGGAAGGTGTAGAGTGTGTTTTTGGTTACCCGGGCGGCGCAGTGTTGTACATTTACGATGCGATGTATGGTTTCGAGGATTTCAAGCACGTGTTAACTCGTCACGAACAAGGCGCCATTCATGCAGCTGACGGATATGCACGGGCGAGCGGAAAAGTGGGTGTCTGTATCGCTACCTCCGGACCTGGAGCAACGAATCTAGTTACGGGTATTGCAACAGCGTATATGGATTCCGTACCACTCGTAGTCATTACCGGGAATGTAATTTCCAGCCTGATCGGCTCAGATGCTTTCCAGGAAGCGGACATTACTGGAATCACAATGCCAATCACCAAACACAGTTACCTGGTAAAAGACGTAGAAGATCTGCCACGTGTCATTCATGAGGCATTCCATATTGCGAATACAGGTCGTAAAGGCCCCGTATTGATCGACATTCCGAAGGATGTATCGGCAAACAAAACGTTGTTTGAACCGGTGACTGAACCTGTTACATTGAGAGGGTACAACCCACGGACAGTACCGAACAAACTTCAGGTTGATCGTCTGGCTCAGGCGATTCAGGAAGCGGAACGTCCGATGATTCTGGCAGGCGGCGGTGTAGTTTACTCCGGTGGACACGAAGCACTGTTCGAATTTGTGGAGAAGACAGGCATTCCAATCACGACAACACTTCTCGGACTTGGAGCATTCCCAAGTGGTCACGAATTATGGACCGGGATGCCGGGTATGCACGGAACATACACTTCCAATCAGGCGATTCAAAAATCGGATTTGCTGATCAACATCGGAGCACGCTTCGATGACAGGGTAACAGGCAAGTTGGACGGATTCGCTCCACATGCCAAAATTGTGCACATTGATATTGATCCGGCTGAAATTGGCAAAAACATCGCAACCGACATTCCAATCGTTGGTGATGTGAAAACGGTTCTCGAAATAGCGAACAAAGAGGTTCAACGTGCTGAACGTGCGGATGCTTGGAGAGATCAGATCAAACAATGGAAACAAGAGAAACCTTACAGCTACACAGATTCAGATGAAGTATTAAAACCGCAATGGGTTGTGGAAATGCTCAATGATACAACCAAAGGCGAAGCAATTGTGACTACGGACGTTGGACAGCATCAAATGTGGGCTGCTCAGTATTACAAATTCAACCAACCACGTTCATGGGTAACCTCAGGTGGACTGGGAACGATGGGTTTTGGATTCCCTTCTGCAATCGGTGCTCAAATGGCCAACCCGGACAGACTCGTTATTTCCATCAACGGTGACGGCGGAATGCAGATGTGTTCTCAAGAACTCGCAATTTGTGCCATTAACAACATCCCGGTGAAAATTGTTATTATCAACAATCAGGTCCTTGGAATGGTACGTCAGTGGCAAGAGATCATCTATGAGAACCGTTACAGTCATATCGATCTGGCAGGTAGCCCTGATTTTGTAAAACTTGCTGAAGCTTATGGGGTAAAAGGATTGCGTGCAACCAACAAGGAAGAAGCCGAGCGTGCTTGGCAAGAAGCCCTGGATACACCAGGACCGGTCGTTGTTGAATTCGTAGTACGCAAGGAAGAAAATGTATATCCAATGGTTCCGCAAGGAGCGACAATCGATCAAATGCTGATGGGGGATGCTGAGGAATGATAAGACATACGATTTCGATATTGGTCAATGATCAGCCTGGCGTCCTGCAGCGGGTATCAGGGTTGTTCGGTCGACGGGGATTCAACATTGAGAGTATCACGGTAGGTCAATCCGAGGAACCGGGTTTGTCCCGGATGGTCATTGTGACGATTGGTGATGACAAAACGCTGGAACAGATTGAAAAGCAACTGTACAAAATCATCGATGTCATCAAAGTAGTTGATTTCAGTCTGAAACCGATGGTTGCCCGTGAACTTGCATTGATCAAGGTCAAGGCAGAGCCATCCGAGCGTCCAGAAATTCTGGGTGTGGTGGAGACATTCCGCGCATCTGTTGTAGATGTTGGTCCAGGCAGCCTGATTGTACAGGTGGTCGGGGATACAGAAAAAATTGATGCGATGATTGAATTGCTTAAACCATACGGTATTCGTGAACTGTCACGTACAGGCGTAACTGCATTGGTACGAGGCAACGTTTAAACAGTCATATTGAAAAAAAGCATGGTCTGATGCTTATCAACGGAACGACAAAGGTGTGTTAGCAGCATTAAGCTGAGAAATATCGTTAATCTTAGATAAGGTGCCAGTCCCGCATAAGTTGCAATTTAACATTTTAGTGATGTAACGCTTGACAATATAGCCACACACCCGCATTAACGGGCGGGTGTCTGAACGGATCGGATCAGACCAGAGACGCTAAAGCTGGAAAAGCGTGCCGGTCCCTTGAGACACCCGCTCATTAATGAAGGGTTCTTTACAATACAAAGGAGGACTTATAAACATGCCAGTAACTACTTATTATGAACAGGATGCAGAGCTTAGCGTATTGAAAGGAAAAACGATTGCGGTCATCGGTTACGGTAGCCAGGGCCATGCCCAAGCTCAAAACCTGCGTGACAGTGGATTGAACGTAGTCATCGGACTTCGTGAAGGTAAATCTTTTGACACTGCAAAAAATGACGGATTTGAAGTTCTGTCCCCGGCTGAAGCTACTAGCCGTGCAGACGTAGTTCAAATTTTGCTGCCTGACGAAACACAAGCTTCTGTATACAAAAACGAAATCGAACCAAACCTGAAAAAGGGCGCTGCATTGCTCTTCTCCCACGGTTTCAACGTTCATTTCGGTCAAATCGTTGCTCCAAAAGACAGCGATGTATTGCTGGTAGCTCCTAAGTCCCCTGGCCACATGGTACGTCGTACCTACGTGGAAGGATTCGGTGTACCGGGCCTGATCGCAATTGAGCAAGATGCAACAGGTAAAGCAAAAGATATCGGTTTGGCTTATGCTAAAGGTATCGGTTGCACGCGTGCAGGGGTTATCGAAACTTCCTTCCGTGAAGAAACAGAAACAGACCTGTTCGGTGAGCAAGCTGTTCTGTGTGGCGGTGTAAGTGCACTGGTGAAAGCTGGATTCGAAACATTGACAGAAGCGGGTTACGCTCCTGAAATGGCATATTTCGAGTGTCTGCACGAATTGAAATTGATCGTTGACCTGATGTATGAAGGTGGACTTGCAAGCATGCGTGATTCCATCAGTAACACAGCTGAGTACGGTGACTATGTAACTGGACCTCGCGTAGTAACTGAAGATACGAAGAAAGCAATGAAAGAAGTCCTGACAGATATCCAACAAGGTAAATTTGCACGTGACTTCATCCTGGAAAACCAATCCGGCCGTGCGTTCCTGACAGCAACTCGTCGCAACGAAGCTGAACACCCAATCGAAGTGGTTGGCGGACAATTGCGTGAGATGATGCACTGGATCAAGAAGTAAGCATTCGTTTTAAGGTATTCTAGTAAACTTACAGCTTTAACCGGGAATAGCGGCCGTGCATATGCGTGTGCCGCTATTACTGGTTTAGATGAACATAAAATACATGTCTAGGAGGTGCGAGGCGTGCGTAAAATCTATGTATTTGACACAACGCTGCGTGATGGAGAACAATCCCCGGGGGTCAATCTGAATACTCGTGAAAAGGTGGAAATTGCTCACCAGCTCGAGCGGCTTGGTATTGACCGGATGGAAGCCGGTTTCCCCGCGGCCTCTCCAGGCGATTTGGCGGCAGTTAATGCAGTAGCCAAAGCGGTCAAAAACGTTACCGTCATTGGCTTGTCCCGCTCCAGAGAGCAGGATATCGACGCGGTGAAAGAAGCGTTGAAGGGCGCTCAAGACCCATGTATCCATATCTTTTTGGCAACTTCCCCCATTCATCGTCAGCACAAATTGCGCATGGACAGAGCCCAGGTTCTCGATACAGCTCGTTCTGCAATTCGTTATGCGAAGAAAACTTTTTCGAAGCTCGAATTCTCGTTGGAGGATGCAGGTCGTACCGAGTATGATTTCCTCGTTGAAATGGTAAATATGGCTGTGGAAGAAGGCGCAGCTGTTGTAAATATCCCGGATACGGTGGGCTATCTGAGCCCATATGAGTACGGTAATATTTTCAAACATCTCAAGGAGAACGTACACAACATTGATAAAGTGCAGCTGAGTGCACACTGTCATAACGACTTGGGGATGGCCACTGCTAACACACTTGCAGCCATTCTGAATGGAGCCGATCAAATTGAGGGCACTATTAACGGCATTGGTGAACGTGCAGGTAATACCGCGATTGAAGAGATTGCCATGGCACTGGAGACACGTCAGGAATTTTTCCAGGCGAAAACTTCGCTGCAACTTTCTGAAATTGCTCGGACCAGTCGTCTCGTGAGTCGTTTGACGGGTATGGTTGTGCCTGGTAATAAAGCGATTGTTGGTGCGAATGCGTTTGCACACGAATCTGGAATTCACCAGGATGGCATGCTGAAGGAGAAAACAACGTACGAAATTATGACGCCAGAGACCATCGGTCTGAAGGAAAGTAAGCTCGTACTGGGTAAACACTCGGGACGTCATGCTTTCCGTGAGCGCTTGATTGAGTTGGGTTATGAACTGGAAGATGAAGCATTGAACCGTGCTTTTGCCCAATTCAAAGATCTGGCTGATAAGAAAAAAGAAGTGACAGATGAGGATTTACTGGCGGTCATCGAAGAGAAATTGCAGGATGCACCTGAGGTGTTTAAACTGGAATCCATCTTTGTGACGTATGGTGATGAATCCACTCCAACGGCTAAAGTTCGTATTGCTACACTTGATGGTGATACGGTGGAACAACAAGCAGAAGGAAATGGATCGGTAGATGCCATCTATAATGCGATTGACCAAGTGAGCGGAGAAGAAGTAACGTTATCCGACTACTCAATCAAATCCGTTACGCATGGTAAGGACGCATTGGGAGAAGTACACGTCGTACTTACTCAAAACCAAATATCCGTACAAGGACGTGGTGTAAGTACTGATATTCTGGGTGCCAGTGCACGTGCTTATGTCGATGGATTGAACAAATTGATTGAGAAACGCAAGACGTATACGAATCGCGTTAATGTGAACCTGTAACACATCATTTGCAGCAAGCAAAGCTCTTCATTGGACTGGAATTCGTTTGGCTGGAGAAGCTGAGATGGAGTTCCCAGCCCTAAGTATTGTAGTTCAGTGAGGTACATAAAAAGTCTGACCCTCAACATTTGAAGGTCAGACTTTTTTGTTGTTACGTATAGGATAATTGCATTATTATTTAGAGCATTTTCATTGAAATGACGTACTCAGTTAAGCCGATATGCTTTTACCAAGCATAGGCGTTCGGAGCTTGTCCTCCCGGACCTGGGAAGATTTCATCCAAACGTTTGAGGACCGCTTCATCCAAATTAACATCCAAACATTTGAGCGCAGTTTCAAACTGCTCCAGCGTACGCGGCCCAATAATGGGTGCGGTAACTGCCGGATTAGCGGCAACCCAAGCCAAAGCTATGGTATCCTGCGGTTCGCCGAGTTCACGGCAAAGTGCTGCGAACTGTTCCAACTGAGTTTGATGGGACTCAATCCGTTCAGCAATGCCACCACTGCGTGTACCTTCCAGCTTCTGGAGCGCATTGCGTCCAAGTAACCCACCGTCAAGCGGACTCCATGGAATAACGCCAAGGCCCAGCTCTTTCGCTGCGGGCAGCACTTCGAGCTCAGGCAAACGGCAGTTAAGACTGTATTTATGCTGCTCGGATACAAGACCGAGGAAATGGCGATTCTTGGCTTCACTTTGGGCAACGGCAATCTGCCAGCCAGCAAAGTTACTTGAACCTACATAACCAATTTTGCCTTGATGAACAGCGTTCTCAAAAGCGCCCCACAGCTCGTCCCATGAGATGGCGGGATCAACGTGGTGCATCTGGTACAGTTCAACATGATCAGTTTGCAGGCGGCGGAGGGAACCCTCCAGATGTCGTCTGATTTTGTAGGCGGAGAGACCTGCATCATTGTTTGGACCGTCTGTATCATCATGCATTGAGCCATAAACTTTGGTTGCAAGAACGACTTTTTCTCGTCTGCCGCCGCCTTGTTTAAACCAGCGCCCAATGATCTCCTCGGTGAGACCCGAATTTTCGCCCCAGCCATAAATGTTAGCGGTATCAAAAAAGTTCACACCAGCATCGAGTGCCGCATCCATGATGCGGAATGCCTCTTTTTCGTCTGTAGCAGGACCAAAGTTCATCGTGCCGAGACAGATCCGGCTGACTTTAAGACCTGATTTTCCCAAGTACGTGTATTGCATGATTGCAATCCCTCCTGAGTTACCTGAATTTGTCTTCAGGCTTTATTTTAACTCAGTCAGAGGTACAGAACAACCAATCTTAAACCGCTTATAGGTAAAAACTATTAAAGTCATAGATTGTATATCTTGGTCAAATGACCTCTGAATATGATACAAAAGAGAGAGTTAAAAATGACACGTTAATCATTGAATGAATAACCCGAATGAATAGATATAAGGAGTGGACAACCCATGGCAGACGTGAAAAAAATTGCAGTTATCGCAGGCGACGGAATCGGTCCTGAAGTTGTAGCAGAGGCAGAGAAAGTTCTCAAACGTACGGAGGAAGTGTTCGGATACCGTTTTGAGACAGAGCATGCGCTGTTTGGTGGAATCGCCATTGATGAGAAAGGTACACCTCTTCCTGAAGAAACACTGACAGTATGTAAGAGTGCAGATGCAGTGCTGCTCGGAGCCGTTGGTGGTCCAAAATGGGACAACAACAGCAAGGAATTGCGTCCGGAAACAGGCTTGCTTGGCATTCGTAAAGCGCTCGGACTGTTCTCGAACCTGCGTCCGGCAGTGGTATTTGATTGCTTGAAGGATGCTTCGACCTTGAAACCGGAAGTGCTGGAAGGTACGGATCTGATGGTCGTGCGTGAGTTGACCGGTGGAATCTACTTTGGTGAAAAGTTCAGACGTGAAGGTGCACAAGGTGAAGAAGCAGTGGATACATGCGTATATAATGTAACCGAAGTGGAGCGCATTGTTCGTCAGGCATTTGTAATTGCCCAAGGACGTAGCAAAAGACTGGCTTCAGTAGATAAAGCCAACGTGCTGGAAACTTCCCGTCTTTGGAGAGAAGTGGTTAACCGTGTAGCACCGGAATATCCGGATGTTGAAGTGGAACATGTACTTGTAGACAACTGTGCAATGCAGTTGCTGCGTCGTCCATCCAGCTTTGATGTTATCGTGACTGAAAATATGTTCGGAGATATCTTGAGTGATGAAGCAGCGATGCTGACAGGTTCAATCGGCATGCTCGCATCTGCATCACTGGGTGAAGGCAGTTTTGGTCTGTATGAGCCAGTACACGGTTCAGCGCCGGATATCGCAGGTCAAGGACTGGCGAATCCGATCGCAACGATCCTTTCGCTGGCATTGATGTTCCGTACAACCTTTGGTTATGCAGAAGGTGCTGACGCAATTGAAGCAGCTGTGTCTGATGTGCTGAATGCGGGCCATCGTACAAGCGATATCGCTGTAGACAAGAGCAAAGCGATCAGTACGACAGAGATGGGCGATCTGATCGTCGCGGCAATTCAGAAACAGGCTTAATAATAGTAAGAACAGTACAGCCCTTTGCTCCGATTTGGAATTGCAGAGGGCTGTTCCTTTATGATTTTTGCCACGAAAAATCCTTATTTATAATTATTATAATAAAACAACGATTATAATCTTGACTTTGAGAAGTCCGGATGATAACATTTTACTTGTACTTGTTATCAAGTAACAAACCCATTTTAATTACAGGAAAAGCGTTCTCGTTTTTCTTGATGATGAGCATTCAACTTGAGTGCTTACATAATCCCAAAGGAGGAATTGTTAGTTATGGCAGAACGTTTGGTTGGTAGACCCGCACCGGATTTTGCAATGGAAACAGTATCGGGAGATGGACAAGACTTTGGTTCCGTAAAACTGTCCGATTATCGTGGCAAATGGCTCGTATTTTTCTTTTATCCTTTGGATTTCACTTTTGTGTGCCCAACTGAAATTACAGCTTTGAGTGATGCTGCTGAGCAATTCAAAGCTTTGGATACTGAAGTTCTTGGCGTGAGCGTTGACTCCGTACACAGCCACAAAGCTTGGATCAACACACCTAAAGACAGCAATGGTCTTGGTCAATTGAACTTCCCACTTGCTTCCGACATCACGAAACAAGTTGCTAAAGATTATGGCATTCTGATCGAAGAAGAAGGCGTTGCACTGCGCGGCTTGTTCATCATCGATCCAGAAGGCGAATTGAAATACCAAGTAGTTAACCACAATGATGTAGGCCGTAGTGTTGAAGAAACACTTCGTGTACTGCAAGCTTTGCAATCCGGTGGATTGTGTGCAATGAACTGGAAACCAGGCGACAACAACCTGTAAGCCTGATTGAACTTGAACGTTTATTGTTCAAGCCCTCATCCCTCATGGGATTGAGGGCTTTTTGCACCCTTTTGCGAGAATATAAGGCCTAAAGGAAGAAAAGTGTTTAAATAGGGACGTAAACGTGGTAATGATGTAATAGAAGAAAGCCTTCATTTTATCTCTGGAAAGAGGAATCGAAGGGCCTCAAGGCGAATAGGGTATGGAAACCCGGTAAATATTCCGGTGCTCTGCATTTATAATTTGTACATGAATGTGATACACTGATGGAACTATTCCTTTTTCGGAAGTGCTTGAAGTGTACGGGACTGCTATCCATTAAAAAGTCTCGGCACGTTATAAGGAGGGTGAACAAAAATGAGTTACTGTTGTGGGGCAAGTATGGTGGGAACAAAGGGCACGCTGAAGCATTACCGCACCCAGGTTCATAATGTTCCCCTGCTGTTTTGTCCGGTGTGTCACCGGGTAGAAGTGCATTATAAAGTGGAAAATGAATATGAAATTTTGGCTGAATATGCGCATGGAGATGGTGCGTCGGAGATTGATTTTCAAGATTACGTGACGGAAGATGAAGATGCGATTTTTGAAAATTGCGTGAATCGTGAAAGCGAAGATGCTATGGTCATTGTGCAGCGTCAGATCGACATGTCTCTGGATCTACTTCGTCTTGCCAAGGAAATGAAGGATGAGAAGTGGGAAAGTGAACTCAAGCGTCGCTTAGCCGTCATGAGTCAGCGCAGACTTAAAATTCAGCATAACAAGAGTGGACTATAGATTGAATTTAATTATTTAAAATTTAAACTATACAAACGGAGCTTATTCGCTAATCGAGCGAAAAAGCTTCGTTTTTGTTGTATATAGAAACTAATTCACGGTTTTTCTTAAAATAATTTCCATTCGACACTTTCTCCGATTGACTCCCTTCTATAAACTTGTCTATGATAAAAACAGACTTGCAAAAGAGGCGGAGCAAAAAATGTTCGTGTTTGGGAATAGGAGAAGGTTAGAATGGAACAGACGTATAATGTTTTCCGGATCGACTCTTGGTTACCCGGAATAGACCAGCTTGGGTTCCGGACATGCCATCCATATTTTCGGCTCAGCCCCCTAATGAAAGGGCACCGGTAATGAAAAATAAAATCGGCCCTTCCTGTTTCTGTGATGATATGATGTCCGAATGGCAAGTTTATCATTTACGTGAAAAGGAGGAACCTGACATGATTAGTGAATTTCAGGATACAGTGCCTCGACCAACGAATGGATTCCCGCCTGTACATCTGGATAACAACAAGTATGAGAATGTCCTGGAGCATCTGGATAGCGGTATAATGTTGTTTGACAGTAATGGTGTATTGACGTTTATTAACGTTCAAATGGCAAAATTGTTGGAGCTTCCTAGGAGTCTATTGAGCGGCTGCACTCTGATGCAGATGCTGCATCATCCACAGATGAGCCGATTCAAGAAAAAGAAAATTTTACGCATCTATCGGGAAACTATCTTTCATCGTAAGCGCTATCATGAATTGATTGACGAGTATGGCAGGCATTGGCTGGTTACAGTAACGTATGGGGATCAGATGGATGGGGACTTTCTCTTCAGTGTGAAGGATGTCTCCGATTATAAACAGATTGAGCAGACCGCTTATCAAAATGACAAACTTGCAATGTTGGGGCGGATTTCGGCATCGATTGCCCATGAAATTCGCAATCCTTTGACGGCTATCCGCGGATTTATCCAGTTGCTTCGTCCTCATTTGCTGCAATTGGGGAAAGACGAGTACGCTCGAATCATTCTAACGGAGATTGACAGGGCGAACGACATTATCTACGAATTTCTGAATTCCTCGAAACCGTCAGCTCCTCAGAAGACCATTATGTCTGTTAACTCTTTGCTCAAAGAGGTGGTCTTGCTGACAGAAAGCGAAGGATTAATGAAGGGGTGCGAGATTACCCTGGATGAAGCAGAAGTCCCGTTAAATGTGTCCATTGATGTCAAACAGATTAAGCAGGTAATTTTGAATATGGTTAAAAACGCAATGGATGCCATCGAGGATGTGGGCGAAGAGCATACTGGCTTGATTCAGATCTCCACGGGAACCGAGAACAAGTATGTGCAGATCTCTATTGCTGATAATGGACAGGGGATGGACCACAACACCCTTGTGCGCCTGTTTGACCCGTTTTTCACCACCAAGGAGAGCGGAACAGGACTGGGGCTTTCCGTGAGTTATCGCATTATCAAAAATCACGGAGGCAACATCTCTGTGGATAGCAAAAAAGGGGAAGGCACCCGGTTCATCATTATGCTTCCTTTGGTGTAAAGACAAGAGTTATGCGAACAGGAATTGGCCTACCCGCCGATTCCTGTTGTTTTTTGTTGGGACGATTAGGGTTATAGTTAGAATGAATGCGAATACATAGCTCAATTCACGGGAGGAAGAACTAATTATGAATATCCAGGGAATGGAACAAATGAACAAACAGCTAATGGACCATGTAGGGAAAATCATTGTGGGCAAAGACCATACGATTGAGCTTGTGATGACAGCCATCATCGCTTCAGGGCATGTCCTGCTGGAGGACGTACCCGGTACGGGGAAAACCATGTTGGCCAAATCAGTAGCCTCTTCACTGGATTGTACCTTCCAGCGTATTCAATTCACACCGGATCTTTTGCCATCCGATTTAACGGGTATTCATTTTTTTAACCAAAAAGAAGGTGACTTTGAATTCAGACCTGGCCCCCTGTTTGCCAACCTGGTGCTGGCAGATGAGATTAACCGGGCTACACCGCGTACCCAGTCCAGTTTGCTGGAGTGTATGGAGGAACGGCAGATCAGTATTGATGGTTCAACCAGACAGCTGGAACGACCATTTATCGTCATTGCCACCCAAAACCCAGTAGATAACCAGGGAACTTTTCCATTACCCGAGGCACAGATGGATCGTTTCATGATGAAGATCCGAATGGGCTATCCAAGCAGTGAAGATAGTGTAGAAATTTTGAGACGTACGGTATCGAGCCGATCTGTTGCCGATCTGTCCGCTATCATTAGTCGCGAGCAGCTGCTTGAGGCACAGAGCACTTATACATCAGTCCAAATTGACGAAGATCTATTGCGATATATTATCCGTCTGACAGAAGCGACTAGGCAGCATCCCGAGCTTTCACTGGGCGTAAGTCCACGAGGAGCGCAGGCGTTGCTCAAGGCAAGTCAGGCCTGGGCTGCTTTACATGGCAGAGACTTCGTTCTCCCTGATGATATTAAAATATTGGCGGAGCCCGTGTTAGCCCATCGGCTTGTATTCCGCAACCGAGTGAGACAACAAGAGGGCTTGGCGGAGCGTATTATTCAGGAACTTCTGAGCCAGACTGAAGTGCCGACGGAGAATTTTGCTACAGGCAGCGGGCGATAACATATGGCATTACTATGGCTAGTCATTGTCGGAGGCATTGTTATTGGAGTACACGGCATATGGTTCGGCCGTCCGGCTTTACGCAAGCTGAAGTACACCAGAGAATTCAGCAAAATGCGTTGTTACGCCGGGGATGAGCTGGAGATGGTTGAGACGATTGCGAATGAAAAACGAATATCGGTTCCATGGCTCAGACTTGAAGCTATGATGCCAGTTTCATTTGTGTTTCGTTCGGGCTCGGGCATGGATATCAGTCAGGGAGATATTTATCAGAATCATAAAAGTATCTTTACTTTGAAACCGTTTACCCGTATTACGCGCAAGCATCCTTTTGTATGCAGCAGACGTGGGATCTACACGTTAAACACAGTAACCATGACCGGAGGGGACTTGTTCGGCCTTTGGCGTACCTCGAAGCCTATTCCCGTTCATCTGTCCATGGTCGTATATCCTTCACTTGTTCATGCGGAGGATCTGCCTGCGATCTATCAGGTATGGCAAGGTGAGGTTGAGGTATCCCGTTGGATTGTTGAAGATCCTTTTCTGATTCTCGGGGTACGACCGTATGGTGCGGGTGATCCGATGAACCGTATTCATTGGAAAGCGAGTGCACGCACTGGAGAATTGCAGGTTTATAAGCAGGGATGGACTGCGGACCCTCAATCCTGGATTGTGGTCAATATTCAGGAGTCGGCGGACATGTGGAGTGTCGTTACCCGCCCGGAGATGATCGAACGGGCACTTCGTTATGCGGCAACAGCAGCGGTAGATGCAATTGGAAGAGGGTTACCCGCGGGATTTGCTCATAATGGCTGTCGTGTGAGTGGAGGGCGCGATCCATTGCGGATTGAGCCTGATTACGGCAGTCCTCATCTGGAAATGTTACTGGAAGCTATGGCAGAGACGGAGCTGAAATGCATGGTTCCCATGGAGCAGTTCCTGAGTGATGAAGTAGAACGGAATGAAGAGGCTCAGCAGGTTCGCAGTTATCTCTTAATTACGTCCTATGTATCTCCATCTATGGAACATGAAATTGCGCGTTTGCATGAGCAAGGCCACCGTGTGACCATACTCCCCGTAGAGGGCGGGAAAAGCGATTCCAAGGCGGTGAGTGCATGAATGAGACCAACAGCAACAATACCAAGGAAAAAGTACTTTTATTCATGTCGGCCGTTCTGTTGATTGGGGTATATTTTTATCCGCTATTAACGCTTACTTCCCTCTATGCAACCGGTCATTTTCCATACACATTAATGGCTATCTTTGTTATTGCTGGCTGGTTAGGTCAGTGGGTACAGCACAGGTTACCAACCATCAGCGAAAAGAACACGTTTATTCGATGGGGTGCAGCGTTGCTTTTGGGGCTGTTGATCTCATGGGTAATTGCCCTAGTGTGGGCGTTTCCTTTACCTGATTTACTGACGGCAGTGGTATGGGGTGTGATTTCAGCCTATATTGGGTTGAATTTTCAACCTGTCTTCCGTTCGATTTTGATTTGGCGCTTGCAGATTTGGGGTGTAGTCAGTGCAATTGTGCTCAGTGGGGCGGCCAATGGAATTGAATTCATGCAACCTCTTCGGACTTACACCGGAACCATATATGCAGCAGGAGTAATCAGTTTTGTTGGCTGGCTAGTAGGCCAATACAGTGTGCAGCTGGATCGTGCGATATTAAATGATGGCTCAAAACGGATCGTGTTACGTGAGTTTGCCCGGGCGAATCACCAGCGTCTGTTATGGATGCTGATTGTGATCGCTGGAATTGGTGCTTTTCCCAGTCTTGTTGCCTGGCTAGGACCACTGCGTGACCGTCTGCTTGCTTGGATCAGAGGTTTAATAGGCTCGAGTTCCAATCAGGAACCTCCTATTACACCTACAGCTCCAAATGAACCGCCAATGATACCTGAAGGGATGGAACCGGCAGGGGAGCCCTCCATTTTCTGGGATATCCTGGGCTGGGTTGTCATGGGGGCTGTCGTAGTTGTGATCTTGTGGCTTATCCTGCGTTTGGGGCAGAAGGCGATAAACAAACTTATGGAGCGTTTCAAAGGGCTGCTGCAGCCCGGTCAGAAGAAGGTAGAACCACGGACGGAGTATGTGGACATTAGCGAAACGTTAGAGGCGCCTGCAAAAACGCGCAAATCCTGGTTCCGCAAGAAGGAGTCGCTACCCTCACAGGAAGCTGAACGTGTTCGATTTTATTATCGGAAGTGGATCGACAGAGCTGCACACCGGGGCGTGCATATACAGGGTGCACATACGCCACTGGAGGCTGCAGAGGCGATTGTTCAGCATGGAGCCAGAGAAGATGATCAGAAGCTCTCTGCAATGCTACCAGATACCTATAACGCTGTGCGCTATGGGAAGAAATCTCCAGACGATTCCGAGATGAGTGAGATTGATCGGATATGGAAATCTTATCGAAGTAAATAAGTCGGGAATCCCTTTACTTTTCTTGTTACGTTCAAGTATCATGAGAGGAATACACAAGTTGGTCAGAAAAGGAGCAGACATTAATGAAGACAAATCATTGCAAAATAGTAGATTGTACAATCCGTGATGGTGGATTGGTAAATAACTGGGACTTTAGCGTGGACTTTGTTCAACAGCTCTATGCTGGATTGAATGAAGCTGGCGTTGATTATATGGAAATTGGATATAAAAACTCACCTAAGCTCTTGAAAGGTGCAGAAGAAGCAGGACCATGGCGTTTTCTGAATGATGATTTCCTGCGCAAAGTAATTCCGCAAAAAGGAAATACCAAACTGTCTGCACTCGTTGACGTTGGACGTGTGGACGAGAATGACATTCTGCCTCGCAGCGAAAGCATGCTGGATCTGATCCGTGTAGCTTGCTACAGCAAAGATGTAGATAAGGCACTTGCTCTGGTTCAAACATTCCACGATCGTGGATATGAAACAACGCTGAACATTATGGCATTGTCTAATGTTATGGAAAATGAACTGCTGGAAGCTTTTGAACTGATCAAGGAAAGTTCTGTGGATGTTGTATACATAGTAGACTCCTATGGAAGCCTGGATCATAACGATGTGAAATATCTGGTGGAGAAGTTCAAGACTCATCTGCCGAACAAACGTCTTGGCGTTCACACACACAATAACATGCAACTGGCGTTCTCGAACTCGTTGGTAGCAGCTGAGCTTGGTGTTGAACTGCTGGATGCTTCCGTATATGGTATGGGACGTGCTGCAGGGAACTGCCCTACTGAACTGCTTGTTGCTCATTTGAAAGGCACGAAATACAACCTGCGTCCAGTCCTTGGTGTATTGGAGCAATTGATGGTCCCTCTTCGTGAAAAAGAAGAGTGGGGTTACATTTTGCCTTATATGATTACAGGTACATTGGACGAGCACCCTCGCTCGGCGATGGCACTGCGTTCGTCGGAAGACAAAGATAAGGTTGTTGATTTCTATGATAAATTGACAACACCAGAAGTTAATTTTGACAAATAAGCTTGATGCATAATTCTTGAAGTTGACTTCAAGTCAGCAAGAGAAGGGATCTAATACGTCTATAACTTTAGCGCATTAGCGTTTTAAGTCGAAAAGTACACATATGGCGAAAATTAGTCTGAAATACAGTTGCAAACTAAAAAAACATGGACTCCAATGGGGAGTTCATGTTTTTTTAGTTCTTATTGCCTTGTTTTTCTACATATCTATGAATAAATATTCCTAGGAATGCTCATTTTTTTTGTTCACGTCTGCGGAAATAAATGTTATTATGTACCAGATAGCATGTTTTCACATGTGAATTGAACGTTGATAGAGATGAAAATGTCGAATATTGTAACAAATTAGATTTATATCGTTAAGGTTATTTCAGGATAGGCGATCCCGGGAAGGAAAAAACACGGCATGAAGGCTAATCAGCAAGATCAGAGAAAAATAGGTTGGGTCGCGATAGGCGGCTTATTGTGTTTCCTCGCAAGTCAATGGTTTCGTTCCTCCGCAAGCTCTGATCTGATCATATCGGTTTACCCGGTTTTGACACTCTTGGGTGGCTTCGCTGCGGCAGCGGCCTGTATCGGCATTTATAATCAAAGCTGGTTATTTCAGACTCAAAGACTGACCCTCCGTAGGGTCCTCATGACTACGTTGTTTTTATTGATTGGTTTGTTTGAGTTGGTTCACATCGTTTCTTTTGCCGAAGAAATGCCAAATGGCGCGATGGTGGAGTCGGAATTCTCGCTGAAGATGATTTCACTAGGATCTCTTGTTTGTGCGGCAGGTTTGCTGTTCATATATGCAGTCAACGAGAGGGGAATTGCGTTACCACGCAAATTTCTAATTTTCAGTGGAACACTCGGTATTTTTGTTGTTTTGTATACAGTTGCAATTCAGGAATGGGCTATTCTGCCGAACTTGTTGGAGGGGAATGTGCTTGGCGGCATGTTTACCCGAATTCATTTTCTGATCGGAATGCTGTATGGCGTGACTGCGGTCGTGTTATTCGTTCAATGGAAAAAAGGCAAAGATGGTGATCTGCCTACCATTCTTTGTGCAATCCTCTGTTTTTTCTTTGGGGAATGTTACTTTGTCTCTGCTACGAAGATTAATGATCTCAATCTGTTGCTAGGTCTGTTAAGCGATTGTTTGGGCTATTTCTTCATCCAGAAGGGACTATATTCGTCTGTGGTAGATACGCCTTTCCTGAAACAACAGGTGGCTGAAGCGAAAATGAACTTTATTGCTCACCATGATGATGTGACAGGACTGCCGAATCGTCGTCGTCTTTCTCAGCGACTGAAAGTGATGATGAATGCTGCGATGGTAGAGGAACAGCTTGTCGGTGTCTTGGTATTGAATATCAACCGGTTCAAAACGATTAATGATTCGTTAGGGCAACAAGCGGCTAACCGTGTACTTCGTCAGGTAGGACAGCGTTTGAAGCATTCTTCGCTTCCGGGAGAGGAAGTGTTCGGACTGGGAAGAGATGAGTTCGTATTGACAATGACAGACTTCTGCACAACAGATACGGCATTGCAGCGGACAAGATCGATTTTGCAACTGTTTGAAAAACCTGTAACGGTGGATGGGAACGAGTATCATCTCACGTTGGGTATTGGTATGGCGATATTCCCGCATGATGGAGACTCACCGGAAGAGATCATCCAGAATGCGGATACGGCGCTGCATAATGCCAAAGAGCAAGGAATAGAGCTAAACCGATATGCCCATGCGATGCAGATGAAAGCCCAGGAACGTTTGCAGCTTGAGAATGATTTGCGCAAAGCGCTGGATCGTGGGCAGTTCTATCTTGTGTATCAGCCGCAGGTTAATCTGGCGAGTGGGTTGATTGTGGGTATGGAGGCTTTGGTGCGTTGGCAGCATCCGCTGAGAGGCTCTGTATCCCCTGGGGAATTTATTCCTCTTGCTGAGGAGAGCGGGCTGATCGTGCCGCTTGGAGAATGGGTATTGCGTGAGGCCTGTGCACAGAACAAACGCTGGCAAGAAGCCGGCTACCGCAAGCTTTGTGTATCGGTTAACCTGTCCATGAGACAATTCAGGCATTCCCATCTGCTGGACAACATCAGCGGTATTCTCAAAGAGACAGGCTTGGAACCAGTGTGGCTTGAACTTGAGATTACGGAGAGCATGACGTTTGACAAGGATCGTGCGTTTGAGCAGTTGCGCAAAATTAAGGAAATTGGTGTGCACATTAGTATTGATGATTTTGGCACCGGGTACAGTTCACTGCATTATTTGAAAGATCTGCCGATTGACCGCCTCAAGATTGACCGTTCCTTTGTCAATGAAGTGATGGAGGACAGCAATAACGCGGCAATTGTGTCGACCATTACGTCGATGGCTCATCACCTGCAGTTGAAAGTGACGGCTGAGGGTGTTGAGAATGAGGACCAGCTTTCATTTCTTCGTGATCAGCATTGTCATGAGGCTCAAGGGTACTTTTTCAGCAAACCGATTGTGGCAGCCGATTTTGAAAAAAAGTTTTTGAGAGATGTGGATAAACCCACCGGTTAAGGATAGACAGGGGCGTGGACACGCTTCTGTCTTGTTTTGTTTCGATATGTTAGAGGGAACATGGTAAAAAGAAGTTGCAAGCGTTGGATGATCATGGTATATTAATTTTGTAAAATTCATGTTAATGTTCCTCGGAACTTGACGGGACGTAGCTCAGCTTGGTAGAGCACCTGGTTTGGGACCAGGGGGTCGCATGTTCAAATCGTGTCGTCCCGATCGTCATTCGCGCGGGTGTAGTTCAATGGTAGAACTTTAGCCTTCCAAGCTAATAGCGTGGGTTCGATTCCCATCACCCGCTTAACTAATGTAAGACCTGAAACCCTTGTGAAAACAAGGGTTTTTTCTTTTTCTAGAAGTTAGATAGTGTATTTTAAGTCATGTTTAAATGGAGAATATCATTGAGCTGAATTGAAAACCTTTGCTTTTTCCCCATCATCTGGTACAATAACGGAGAAATTGATACTACACATGAATGAGAGGTAACCATACGTCCCATGAAGTAAAACACATGAATTCAACCCCAGTAACTGCAGAGAGTTTATGACGCAGTCAGCCAAAAAGCGGCTGAGCAATGAGGGGATTCGTGTGTCCAAATTCAGCTATGGGATCAGGTATGGAAACAGGCAGGCTGTTCTGGCTTAGCTTGTGTATACCCTTTTAAGGGTTCTTTGTTCATACCGTGGGGTATCTTATGCTTGTTTTTTGACGCTTTATCCAATCCTGAATTGCCAGACCGCCGGCTGATGCCAGCGGTTTTTTTATTTTGAATTGCAGGAAGGATGAGGCCTCATGATGACAATGGTACGCCTACATGAAGTATCGAAAGAGTGGAACGGGAATGAGTTGTTTGCAGGATTAAATCTCGAAATAAATGAAGGTGAGCGGCTCGCCATTCTAGGTCGCAACGGCTGTGGCAAGACCACCTTATTAAGCATCATTCTTGGTGAAGAAGAGGGTGGTGGACGCATCGAACGTCACATTCCGCAGCAGGAATGGGGTTTTATGCGCCAGCGCTCATTGATCAAGCCTGAGATGAATGTGCTTGATGCTGTCCGGCAGGAAAGTGGACGGATTTACGAGGTAAAGCGTGACCTGGAATTACTGGAACAACGGATGAGCAACAGTGGAGCGGCAGATGAGCAGCGGCTGCTCGAAGCTTATACGATAGCGATGGAGCAATATGAGCAATTGAACGGGTATATGTGGGAGACTGAGGTAGAGAAGGTACTGACTCGTCTGGGGTTATCGTCGGAACATTGGAATCGGCCGTATCATTCTTTGAGTGGTGGGCAAAAAACGAAGGCCCGTCTCGCAGGATTGCTGGTCAGTAAACCCAAATTTCTGATTCTGGATGAACCGACGAATCATCTGGATGAAGAGAGCATGCGCTGGCTTGAAGAATGGCTTTCGGCCTATGCTGGAACATTGTTGTTTGTTTCTCATGACCGGACCTTTATTGATCAGGTCGCAACGGGTGTCATTGAGTTTAGCCCGGATGCACTGACCAAATATAAAGGCGGCTACACCGACTACAAAGGGCATAAGGAACGCGAATTACGTGAGCAGGAAGCAACCTATCGCAAGCAGGAGCTGGAACGGAAAGCGCTAGAAGAGACGATCCGCAATTATCAGCAATGGTTTCATCAGGCTCATAATTCAGCAAGCGATGTGGAAGTGAAAATAACTCAGAGCTTTTACAAAGCGAAAGCCAACAAGAACATTTCTCGCTACCATGCCAAGCAAAAACAACTGGAGCGCCTGGAGAAAGAACGCGTGGATAAACCCCGCGAAGCTGCAAAATTGAACATGGAGCTGCAAGTGAACACGCTGGCTGCCCGCCAACTCCTTGCACTGGAAGACGTTAGCTTTGCTTACCCGGGGAGCCCCACATTGCTTCACCATATCAGGATTGCGGTCGAACGTGGAGATCGTCTTGCCGTACGTGGTCCGAATGGCACAGGCAAGACGACACTGCTCAAACTGATAATTGGAGAGCTGGAACCATCCCAGGGCAAAGTGACACGACATCCACAACTGAAGATCGGTTATTTTTCGCAAGAGCTTGAGGGGTTACCGGAAAGTGAGACACTTCTGGATAGTTTGCTCAGTCTTCCATCCATGACACAAAGTGCTGCACGTACCATTCTCGGATGCTTTTTATTCTCAAGAGATGATGTGTTTAAGCGTATTGGGGATCTAAGCATGGGAGAGAAGTGCAGAGTTGCATTCCTACGGTTGTATTTCGGGGGATCTAACGTGCTGGTGCTGGATGAACCGACCAATTATCTGGATATTGACACACAGGAAGTGATGGAGAATATATTGAAGCAGGCATCCGGAGCACTGGTGCTCGTATCCCATGACCGCATGTTGACCAAAGTACTCGCCAGCCGCTTGCTTGATTTAGAACCCGGCGGGAAGGCTACACTGTATGAAGGTGGAGTGGAGGATTGGGAGCAATCCATTAAACTACGAGAGTCCGCCCTTGAGGTTCGGGAGTCAGATGATGAACGGCTGCTGCTTGAAATGCGTTTATCCGAGCTATTATCTCCCATGAACAGTGCGAGCAATGATGTGTTGACTAAGCCTGATGATGTAATTGAACGGGCGGCTGAGTTTGCCGAGGTTCGCGAAATTCAGCGTCGTTTGAAACAGTTGCGCGAGCTGCGAAAACATAAGTAATCGATTGACGAAGCTTATGCCGTTTTACTTTTTGGCTTAACGTTTGAACATGCGGCTTTACGGCTTGCTATTTCGAGCGATTTTGCATATAATAATGGACGATCATCAGTAAATTTGAAGGTTTATCTGACATGCAAACGTGATGATGGAGACAAGTAAGCAGTGCCTCTGTACAGGGAGGAAGCGCCGTAGATTGAGAGCGTTTCTGTAGAACAAGGCTGCTGAAATTCACTCCGGAGCGGTACCCTGAACCATATCATGCGATTCATCGCAGGAGCCAGTAGGGGGTAACGGTTAACGGTCGTTATTCCGTATAGAGTGAGGCAAACATGTTGCAGGCCGGAAGGGCCGGGCAGCACTGAATGTCTAACAAGGGTGGTACCACGGTCTTTTCGTCCCTTTTGGGGAGAGAAGGCCTTTTTTTGTTGCATTAAACCACATAAAGGGGGCATTTACACATGAAAGAACGTTTGGAGGCATTAAAGATCGAAGCGCTGGAGCAACTGTCTGGCGTGAACGATCCACAGACGCTGAGTGATCTGCGTGTAAAGTATTTGGGGAAAAAGGGTGCATTGACCGAGATTTTGCGCGGTATGGGTGCGCTTAGTGCAGAGGAACGTCCGGTGATTGGTCAGGTTGCCAATGATGTTCGCGGCGCGATTGAAGAAGTCATTGATAGCAAGCAGGAGCAGTTCCAGAAGGAAGAGACGGCGAAACGCCTGCAATCCGAAAAAATTGATGTGACCCTGCCAGGACGTCGCGGACGTCAAGGTGGACTGCATCCACTGACTAAAGTGGTACAGGAAATCGAAGATATTTTCATCGGTATGGGTTACCGCGTAGCGGAAGGTCCTGAGGTTGAAATGGATTATTACAACTTCGAAGCACTGAACCTGCCGAAGAACCACCCGGCGCGTGATATGCAGGATTCTTTCTATGTAACAGAAGATCTGTTGATGCGTACGCATACGTCTCCGGTTCAAGTTCGCACTATGCAAAGCATGAAAGGTGAAGTGCCTGTTAAAGTCATCTGTCCGGGTAAAGTATACCGTCGGGACGATGATGATGCGACGCATTCGTTCCAGTTCAATCAGGTTGAAGGTTTGGTTATTAGCGAGAACATTCGCATGAGTGACCTGAAAGGTACCTTGCTGCAATTCGTACGCGAAATGTTCGGTTCACACACCGAGATTCGTCTGCGTCCAAGCTTCTTCCCGTTCACAGAGCCAAGTGCTGAAGTGGATGTGACTTGTGTGCAATGTGGAGGCAGTGGCTGCCGTGTATGTAAACAGACAGGTTGGCTTGAGATTTTGGGCGGCGGTATGGTTCACCCGAAAGTGCTCGAGATGGGCGGTTATGATCCGGAGAAATATAGTGGGTTTGCATTCGGAATGGGCGTAGAGCGTATCGCCATGCTGAAATACGGCATTGATGATATTCGTCATTTCTACAACAGTGATATGGCGTTCCTGAAACAATTCGGACGACTGTAATTACCGAAGTAGCATACAGGGCGAACGCCCTTCATTTGCAACACCAATTCATAGATTAGGAAGTGAACGTCCATGAGAGTATCGACAGATTGGCTGTCTGATTATATCGCGCTGGAAGGCGTGGAACCGCAGGAGTTGGCAGAGAAAATCACCCGTGCGGGGATTGAGATTGATGTAGTGGAGAACCGGAACCAGGGCGTAAACAAAGTGGTTGTTGGTTACGTAAAGAGCAAAGAGAAACACCCTGACGCTGATAAGCTGAATGTATGTGTGATTGATGCCGGACAGGAAGAAGATCTGCAGATCGTATGTGGTGCGAAAAATGTGGATGCCGGTCAAAAGGTAGTCGTTGCCCTGGTAGGAGCGAAGCTCCCTGGTGGACTCGATATCAAAAAAGCCAAGCTGCGCGGCGTTGTATCCCTTGGTATGATCTGCTCTGCGAAAGAACTGGGCATGAACGACAAGTTGCTGCCGAAGGACCAACAGGAAGGCATTCTCGTATTGCCGGCACAAACGGAAATTGGCACACCAATCAGCCAAGTGCTTGGTCTCGACGATCATGTTCTTGAACTGGACCTGACACCGAACCGCTCCGACTGTCTGAGCATGCTGGGTGCAGCTTATGAAGTAGGTGCAATTCTCGGTCGTGAAGTGAAACTGCCTGATCCAACTCAAAAGTTGGTGGAAATCGGTGATGCGGCTGCGAATCATATCTCGGTTGAGATTACGGCTGGCGAACAATGCAGTCATTATGCAGCCCGCTATGTCACTGGGATCAAGCTGGGAGCTTCCCCGCAGTGGATGCAAAACCGTTTGATGGCCGCTGGCATCCGTCCAATCAATAATATCGTTGACATCACGAACTATGTCATGCTGGAATACGGACAGCCGCTGCATGCTTTTGATGCAGATAAGCTGGAGAAGGGCCACATTGAAGTGCGGATGGCCAAAGAAGGCGAAACGATCGTGACGTTGGATAGCCAAGAGCGCAAGTTGGAGCCGCATATGCTGCTCATTACGGATGGCGTGAAACCTGTAGCCATCGCGGGTGTTATGGGTGGAGAGAATTCCGAGGTAACGGAAACCACAGTGAATCTGTTGTTGGAATCCGCCAAGTTCGACGGCGGAACCGTTCGGAAAACGTCGCGCCAACTGGGGCTGCGTTCCGAAGCAAGCATGCGTTTTGAGAAAGAAGTCGATCCGGCTGCTGTCATTACGGCATTGAACCGTGCGGCTGAATTGATTCAGCGTTATGCGGAAGGCGAAGTTCATCAGGGGATCGTGGAAGCTGGAACAGCCGCAGCGGATAAGCATGTTGTGCAGCTGTCGCTGGATAAACTGAATCGCTATCTGGGAACCGAGTTGTCCCTGCTTGAAGTGAAAACCATTTTCGCCCGTTTGCACTTTGCATGTGGTGATGCGCAGCAGGGTTTGCTTGATGTTGAAGTGCCTAGCCGCAGAGGGGATATTACACTTGATGTTGATCTGTTTGAAGAGATTGCCCGTCTGTACGGATACGACAATATTCCAACCACGTTGATCGAAGGACCAACAACACCGGGGGCTTACACGCGTTCGCAAGCAATGCGTCGTACCATTCGTGGCCTGTTTGCAGGTAGTGGCTGGCAGGAAATGATCAGCTATTCATTCGTACACCCGGATAAAGTATCCTTGTTCCCTGCTCTAACAGAAGGTAGTAAAGCCGTGAAGTTGGCTATGCCAATGAGTGAGGACCGCAGCGTGCTTCGTAAGAGCATCTTGCCACAAATGCTGGATGCAACGGTGTATAACATGAACCGCAAACATGATTCGCTGGCTGTATTTGAAGTAGGCAGTGTGTTCTTCACTGAAGAAGAAAAGTTGACGAAGCAACCGCATGAAATTCCGGTTCTGAGCTTGTTGCTTACCGGAAATCGTGCATCCCAGCAGTGGAATGTGGGAGCAGAGAAAGTGGACTTCTTCGATCTGAAAGGTGCACTTGAGAACCTGTTCGCCTATGTGGGTCTGGAGGAGCGCATTCGCCTGGTGGCAAACAGTCCAGAAGGCTTCCATCCTGGTCGCTCCGCATCAGTATACCTTGAAGCAAAAGATGGCGGAGAGGGCAAACTGATTGGTACAATGGGTCAATTGCATCCTGAACTGCAGCAGCAATATGATCTGAACGACGTGTACCTCGCGGAGATTGGTCTCGAAGCCATCTATAGTGAAGCGGATGCGGATATCCGTTATCGTGAGCTTCCACGTTTCCCGGCAGTTGAGCGGGATATCGCTGTTGTTGTGAGTAAAGATATCGAAGCGGGGGATATGCTACGTTCGATTCGTGAATCTGCTGGCGAACTGTTGCAAACCGTACAGGTATTCGACGTGTTCACAGGCAGCAAGTTGGGTGAAGACAAGAAGAGCGTAGCGATGGCTCTCGTTTATCGCAACCGTGAACGCACATTGACGGATGAGGAAATTACTGAGGTTCATGCTCGTGTTGTTGCTCGTCTGGAGGAGCAATTTGGAGCCGAATTGCGTAAATAGAACATAAGTCAATTTTTTGAACAAAGATTAGCAGGAATTGCTTGAAGTCACATCGAATCCTTAGCATTAGAGGATCGATGTGACTTTTTTTGTTTTACAGCTTAGAATCAACATACAGACTTTAAGGAGGGCACAACTGTGACTATACCTGATCGTACACGCGTCACCGTAGAGATCTACGGGACTTCCTATAAACTGGTTGGCAGCAGTGCCGACTATATGAAACAAGTAGCTAGCCTGGTGGATGAGCGAATGAGCGCCATCTCCAAACATAATTCCCGACTGGATACCCCGCGTATTGCAGTTCTGGCAGCTGTACATATGGCTGAGCAGTCTCTTCAGACTCAGGAAATTCGAAATGAGCTGAAAATGCTGACCGGTGAACGTACCGAACTGAGAAATGAACTCAATCGGCTGAATGCCATACAAAATGAACATCAGCAGGAACTGGAACGCAGGGACCAAGAACTCGCTGAAGCAATGAAACTTAAGGCTGAGGTGGAACAGGCCATCGCGAAACTCCAGAAGGATCAGCAGGCAGAAGTAGCCAAGCTGAATACATTATTGGAGCAGGAACGCGCTCAGGCAGCAGTTCGCGAGCAAAAACTTCAGGCTCAAACTGCGGCGCAACTGAAAGCGGCTGAGGAGAAGGCGCAGGCGCGTCTTAAAGAAGCGGAAGAAAAAGCAGCGAATCAACTCAAGAATGCGCAGACTCAGGCGGCAGCGCAGCTGAAGGAAGCACAGACACGATCAGCAAATGAGTTGCAGCAAGCACAGGCCAAAGCGACTGCACAATACAAGGAGCTGCAGGATAAGACCGCAGTTCAACTGAAAGAAGCCGAAGCTCGGGCCGTGGCAGAACGTCAAAAAATTGAGGTGCAGGCCGCACAGCAAGTACAAACGGCGAAGGAACAAGCCGAAGCAGCAATTTTGTCTGAATTGGAACAAGCCGAGGCTCAATTGCAAAAGGTTCAGGAAGAAGCCCAGCTTCAATACCGTGAACTTCAATCCGAGATGGAGCAGCGTATACAGCAGGCAGAGCAAGCTGCCGTCAATCAGGCTCAAGAACTGACTGAGAAGGCAAAAGAAGAACAAGTCGCACTGCAGCAACGAGCAGAGCAGAAGCGACTGGCTGATATTGAACAGCTGAATGCAACGTTCAAGGAGTCATCTGAACTGGCGGAATTGGAGTGGATGGAAAAAGAAGCGGCTTATGAAGAACAGCTTCAGCAAATCCAGGAAGCAGCCCAGACTCAGGCGAACGAAGCTGCGGCAACTGCTGAAGCTTTGCTGCAAGAAGAGCAAGGCAAGCTGAAGCAGCAGTTGGAAGAAGAACGTAAACAGGCCAAATCGCGCTTAATCGATGTTGAAGGCCAATTAGCCGAGGTACGTAAGCAGCTCAAGAATGCTCAAGAGGTTGTTGTGGATCAGGAGCAACAGCTCCAACACGAGCGTAATCAAACTGAAACGTTGCGCAGTGAACAAGCCGTATACAAACAGGAGCAGGATGTTCAGCTTCGTCGAATTACGGAATTGGAGCAGCAACTGGAACAACTAAAAGCGGATAGTGCTCTGCTGACTGAACAACTCCGCAACACAGAAGCTGAGGCCGAACATTTTCGGGAAGCGGAACAGCAATGGAAACAGCAGTATAACGAGACCGTTGAACGTGAATCTTCTCTGACAGCACAGCTGCGAAAAGTACAGGATCAGCACGGTCAACTGGAGCAGGAAATCAAGAAACTCCGTGAAGCCGAAGTGAAATCCGAGGATGAGCAGCGCAGGCTGCAAAAAGTGCTTGAGCAGGCCCATGCGGCAGTACGCACATTACAACATGAACTTGGTGCACTGACTCAGAGCGAGCAATCCTGGAAAGAGCAGGCTGAACAACGTCTGATCGAGATCGGCGAATTGGAGACACAGGTACTTGAAGCTGCAGAACAGAATGAAACGCTGGAGTCAGGTGTACAGTCCCTTCATGATGAATTATCCGTTGTTAAAGAAGAAGCTCGTCACGCCAGCGAAGAAGCAGAACGTTACATTGCACAAGCTGGTCGTCTGGAGCTACAACATAAAGAGCTTGATGGTGAATTGAATGAAGCACGTGAAGAACTGAACAAGCTGCAGGAAAATTATAAACAAATCCGCAAGGATTATGGTGATGCATTGCAGCGCGAAGAAGACTATACTCGCAAGCTGAATGAGATGAGCGAAGAAAAGAAAGAAATCGTGCGTGCGCTTGAAGAATCCAGGCAGCATGCCAATCAGCTATCTGCGCGGATTGATGAACAAGGCAGCTTACTGACTCAGACAGAAGAAGAAGCACTTGAGTGGCAGATTAAGCATGAAGAATTGTCTGCCAAACAGGCAGAGCTCTCCTCTCGCCTGCAAGAGCTGACTGCTCGGGAAGTTGAGCTGAAATCCAGAGTAGAACAATCGGAACAACAAGATCAGGTTTGGCAACGTCGTGCTGATGAATGGGCGGCTCAGGAACAGTCCTGGCAAGATCGATGGACTACACTGGAGAATGAATTGAATCTCTGGCAGAAAGAAAGTGCTGCCAGTGTTGAGAAGGTAGAAGAGCTGGAACACGAGCGGCAGCAGCTTGCCCAGCAGCGTGCAGAAGCAATCGAAGAAAAGCAGACGATGGAAAATGAACTGCTGGATATCGGTGAGCGGTATGAACTCGCGGCCAATCAGTTGCGTTTGCTGCAGATTGAACGTGAGATGGAGCAGGAGAAAGCGGAGCAACTGAATACAGATTACCGCCAATTGCGGGATGAATATACAAAATTGCAGACGGAATATAACGAATGGATTGAATTGATTGAGCAGGATCAGACCTAGCTGATGATTATGTCATAACTGGAATCCTGGACAGCGCACTCTTGTACAATTTGTTATAATGAAGAAAGAGCTCCCGTCGCTACGGGGGCTCCTTGTCTTGAACACTATTCTTCAACAATAATTTTGGAGATCATACTGCCGTGACCGCTTCCGCAATAGACGGAACAGGACATTTCAAATTCTCCTGCTTTGTCAGGAGTAATCACCTTGGAACTGTTCTTGGTATCCAGCCGAAGGTTCAGCTCAGGCACGAAAACACCATGATTTCCGTTTGTATTTTCATAAACAATCTTAACCGGGACACCTTTTTTCAAATGGTATTCAGGTTGGTCAAATTCATAGTTGCTTGCTTTGATTACCAGTTCTTCGCTTGCAGTTGCACTCGAATCGGACTCGCCGTTTGATTCTGCGGATTGTCCAGTTCCACCACAGGCAGCAAGGACCAGAATCAACATACAGGCTGCAAGCCATGCCATACCTTTCTTCATCATATGCCTCCTTAAAAACCGTGATATGGATAAAATTTGAATGATTTCTCCAGTCATCATACCGCAAATTGGCGATGCCTGTACATGCTGCCTATGTCGTTTTTTTGAACATCAGCATGCTCACAACCTAAAAAAATAAACCTCATCAGGCGTTTAAGCCATCAGAGGTTTAGGGGAAGCCTATGGGGAGTAGGTAAGTTGGAGCCTATGCGTGATCTTTGGATCTTCTTCCGGCATCAAAAGGGGTGGAAACCGGGATGAACAGATCGATGATCCCAATGACCAATGCAGCCAGAACAGCACCAAGCAGACTGACATGTACATGATCTACGACATATTGACCAATCCAGATCACCAGTGCGCTGACGATGAAGCCGACTATACCGCGGCCAAAAGGATTAACCCTTTTACCGAAGATGCCTTCAACAACCCAGCCAAGCAGAGCGATAACCAGAGCAAGCATCAGCGCGCTCCAGAAACCACCGACGGCGAATCCGGGTACGATCCAGCTGACGACCATCAATACAATTGCGGCGATGATAAATCGCACGACATGTCCCAGAAAATTCATTGTGTTATACCTCCTTTATTCAAATCGGATTAAGCATTGTACAATCCTGTTCATTGGTGAGGTTGCACAATCCTGACACCTGTAGTTTGCGGCGCTATGTCCCAAGTTATGTGTGGAAGGATTCGTTAAATAGCGCTAGAAAGTTTCTTTCGTTATAATACAGTTATAGTTTGGAAGGAGTTGTACACTTGGACACGAAAATTTTACAAACATTGGAATATCGCAAAATTTTAAATACATTGCAAAGCTTTGCCCAGACTACGATGGGAAAAAAGAAAGCAGAACAATTGGAGCCGATCAGTGAACTGGAAGAAGTGAAGAGACTGCTCCAGCAAACCGATGAAGCTTTTACGTTTGACCGTCTGAAAGGCTCTCCATCTTTTGGGGGAATTGTGGATATTACCGCTTCGATCAAACGTGCCGAAATAGGGGGCACGTTGAACCCGCATGAGTTACTGGGAATTTCCAACACCACTTTGGCAGCACGTCGATTGAAACGTCAGATCGCTGCACTCCACGATGATGAAAAAGTGGAATCCATTTTCTATATCAGTGATCAGTTATCTGAGCAAAAAACACTTGAAGATGCGATTCGTATCTGTATTGACGACAATGCCGAAGTTTCAGACAGCGCGAGTGTAACACTGGCGCAGATTCGTCGTGAGCTGCGCGGTGGTGAAGCTCGCATCCGTGAGAAACTGGATTCGATGATCCGTTCTTCTACGGTATCCAAAATGCTGCAGGACCAGCTGATTACAATTCGGGGAGACCGTTTCGTGATTCCCGTGAAATCGGAATATCGCTCGTACTTTGGTGGGATTGTACATGATCAATCCGGTTCGGGAGCAACGCTGTTTATTGAGCCAGAGTCCATCGTTGCGATGAATAACAAATTACGCGAGACCCGAATCCGGGAAGAGCGCGAAATTGAAGTGATTTTGCAGAAATTAACAGCACTTGTCAGTGAACAGGCAGAGTGGTTATTGTATGATGTTGACCTGCTGGGATCGCTTGATTTCATATTTGCCAAAGCACGTCTTGCCCGTGAATTGAAAGCCACATTGCCACGTATGAACGATCGCGGATTCATCAAGCTCAAAAAAGGACGCCATCCGCTGATCTCGATTGAAAATGTGGTGCCAACCGATATTGAACTCGGCAATGATTATACGTCGATTATCGTAACGGGTCCAAATACAGGTGGTAAGACAGTAACGCTCAAAACAATTGGGTTACTGAGCCTTATGGCGATGTCGGGTTTGTTCGTTCCGGCCGAAGACGGCAGCCAGCTCTGCGTATTTGATGCGATTTATGCGGATATCGGTGACGAACAAAGTATTGAACAGAACCTGAGTACATTCTCCAGTCATATGACGAACATCATTCGGATATTGAAGAACATGACGACCAAAAGTCTGGTGCTGCTCGATGAACTTGGGGCAGGTACCGACCCTGCAGAAGGTTCTGCGCTGGCGATCTCCATTCTGGAGCATATGCATCAGACTGGATGCCGCATGGTAGCAACAACGCATTACAGTGAGCTGAAAGCTTACGCGTATGAGCGCAAAGGTGTTATTAATGCGAGCATGGAATTCGACGTTAACACACTGAGCCCTACCTACCGACTGCTCGTTGGTGTGCCGGGACGGAGTAACGCGTTCGCAATTGCGGAGCGGCTGGGCCTGCCAGGATACATTCTGGATTACGCGCGTGGCGAAGTGAAAGAGGAAGACCAGCGCGTAGAGCATATGATCGCTTCCCTGGAAGAGAACCGGCTTACTGCGGAGCAAGAACGTGAGAGTGCAGAGCGTTTGCGCCAAGATATGGAGAATTTGCGCAGCCGTCATCAAGCCGAACTGGAGAAATTGGAACAGCAGCGTGACCGACGCATTGAAAAAGCGGAAGAAGATGCCCGCAACATTGTGGACAAGGCCAGAGCGGAAGCCGAGAAGATTATAGCTGATCTTCGCCAGCTCGCCATGGAAGAAGGCGCATCCGTGAAGGAGCACAAACTTATTGCTGCTCGCAAACAACTGGATGAAGCTGAACCTGAGAAACGCAAGAAGACAGTTAAACGTACTTCAACGGCAACGAAGTCTCGGGTCATCGGACCGGGCGATGAAGTTCTTGTCTACAGTTTGAATCAAAAAGGTCATGTGGTGGAGATGTCAGGCACCAAGGATGCAATGGTTCAATTAGGGATCATGAAAATGAAAGTATCCCTGAATGATCTTGAATTACAGCAGTCTGCACCAGCTGAAGCCAAACCGAAGCAGAAACCGGTAACCGGTGTGAAACGAACTCGCGATGACAATGTGAAAAGTGAACTGGATTTGCGGGGGACGAATCTGGAAGAAGCCTTGATGGAGACAGATCGTTTTATCGATGAGGCTTTCCTTGCTAATCTGGGTCAGGTTTACATTATCCACGGTAAAGGAACAGGAATTTTGCGTTCCGGTATTCAGGATTACCTGCGTAAGCATAGACATATAAAAAGTTACCGGCTGGGCAATTACGGAGAAGGCGGAAACGGTGTGACCGTCGCAGAATTGGAATAGCCCGACCAGGAATCAAAGAAGTTCTGCCGCCTGACTGAGTTCAGGCAGCAGAATGGGGAAGGGGAACGGTGAGTGAAAGGGACGATTGACGAATTGCTGTCTCATCCCTTGGGGATGGTGCTCGGATTTTTCTCCGTAGCGATTATGGAGCTGCTTGTATTTCTGGCTTGCTTTGAACTGGTGACCAAGTACAAATGCTGGCATGAAATCAAGAAGGGCAATGTGGCGGTTGCAATGGCTACAGGAGGCAAAATCTTTGGAATCTGCAACGTGCTTCATTTCTGCATTCAGGCCAAATCATCGGTGTATGAAGCGATGACGTGGTCATTTGTAGGATTTGTCCTTCTGCTCATTGCCTATTTTCTATTCGAGTTTCTGACCCCGGTTTTCTCCATTGACAAGGAGATTGAAGCGGATAACCGGGCCGTTGGATTGATATCCATGATTATTTCCGTCTCGTTGTCATTTGTTATTGGCGCGAGCATCATGTAGGGGGACCGTTCATGAAAATATTGATACGGATTCTGTTTGCTGCATCGATTGTATTTTTTGCCATTGGCGTCATTTATGTGTTGAACACATGATTATTTGAAAGAGAAAGGTTGATTCAATATGGAACCAACAGTATGTCCATGGTGCCACACCGAGATTGTATGGGATGAGGAGCTAGGTCCTGAAGAAGAATGCCCTTACTGTCACAATGAATTAAAGGGATATCGTACACTAAACATCAATATCGGTGACGAAGAGAACAATGAAGCTGAGGAAGACATCTATGATATGGATGATGTTGAGGACGATGAACAAACTACGGATCTCGCCAATTTGTGGGGAGATGAAGTAGAGCTGAAATTGCCGGAGCTTCGCACATTGACGAAGTATGCGGATGAGGGCAATGATCTGATTCAATACGAAGAAGGCGTGGAGAAGCAGCTTGATTTGCAAGAAGAAGTTCCAGAATGCCCACACTGCCGTGAATTCATGATTCTTACGGGTACACAGAAGGCAAGCAAGGATACGTTCAATCCTGTTGCCAATGCCGTAACTGGTACGGATTCGTTGCTTGATGCGCCGTTCTCTGTACAAATGTATGTATGCTCAGGCTGCTTCCAGGTTCAATATAACCTGTCTGAGGATGATCGTCTGCGTCTGATCCAGAATTTGAGTGCGCGGAAATAAGGGAGTATATTGCTCTGAAAATATATAATATTCCGGAAATTCATCATGTTTTCCTTCTGCTTGGGGTACGTTAACCCTGAGACCTTGCCTGTGAAGTGCTGACTTCAGGTGGAATAAGGAGGGAGCAGATGAAGATTTCTCTGGGCCGACAATCCATTCTGCTACTAGGCGTGAATGGATTGTTTGTGTTAGCTGGAGCTTTGTCGGGGACGTTTCTGAACGTGTATCTTTGGAAAAGCCGCCCGGACTACGCCATGCTGGGATGGTTCACGATAAGCCAGCAAATTGCACTGGGACTCACATTTTGGCTTGCGGGAAAGTGGGTCAAGGAACATAACAAAATGAGTGCGTTGCGCTTGGGAACGGCATTGTCAGGTATTTTTTACATGCTTGTGTTATGGGCCGGGCCAAAAGCGGTTGACTGGATATGGCCTCTGGGGATTTTGTTTGGATGTGCACTGGGATTGTTCTGGATTGCGTTCAATGTGGTTTATTTTGAGGTGACTGACCGGGAGAATCGGGACCTGTTCAATGGTTGGGTGGGTTTACTGGGTTCCATGACAGGTATTATCGGCCCTTGGTTCTCAGGTCTTATTATTTCACGAATGGTTGATAATTCGGGTTATCGCCTTATTTTTACGGTGTCGTTGGTGATTTATGTGATTGCCGTTGTGTTCAGTTTTTTTCTGAAAAAAAGGGAGGTCAGCGGAACATACCGCTGGTCTGAACCGTGGCGACAGCTGTCTGCCAAAGATAGCGCATGGAGGCCGCTTGGCATGGGACTGTTTGCGCAAGGCGTGCGGGAAGGCGTATTTGCCTTTCTGATTGCGTTGCTCGTCTATGTGGCAACTAAGCAGGAATATAAGCTTGGGCAGTTCTCGCTAATCACTTCTGCCGTAGCACTGGTGAGTTACTGGGCCGCAGGAAAATGGTTTAAGCCTCAATACAGATCCAAGGGGATGTTAACCGGCGCGATATTGTTATTCATCGTGTTGATTCCGCTATTATGGAAGGTTAGTTATGGTACGCTTTTAATTATGGGAATTGGATCTGCTTTGTCGATGCCGTTGTATATTTTGCCGATGATTTCGGCAGGATTCGACCTGATGGGGGCGAACGGCGAAAATGTAGAGAAAAGGGTTGAACTTGTCGTATTAAGGGAGCTTTGTTTGATGGTCGGTCGTTTACTTGGCCTTGCTGTATTTATTCTGACGGTCATGAATGGCCCTTCATTACAAACGTTAACCTGGCTTATTGTAGCGCTTGGGGCGTTCCCACTCATTGGCTGGATATTTATGCGCAACATGTTAGTGCATCCCGATCAGCAAGAACCCTCTGCGTAGGGAAAAGGGTACAGTACAGGGTTTTAATCCTGAGCTGTACCCTTATTTATTTGAGACGTTTGCTTACACAGGAGACGGTTTACTCGTTCTCGTTAATGAGAAAAGTTCCAGATCCTTATTCTCTTTCCCTGTTATAGCATCCGTCAAAAGGGATGCAGCAATCATGCTGTATACCGTACCATTACCGCCATATCCCTCCAGGAAATAGGAGTGTGGATACTCCGGATGCGGTCCGATAAAGGGAAGTCCATCATGTGTATTGCCAAAAGTGGCTTCCCAAGCATAATCAATTTCGAGGTCTGGCAGTGGAAAATACTCCGCAACTCTCTCCAGCAGAACCTGTGCTCTGTTCAGAGCTCGAATAGCACGCTGGTCCTCACGAGGCGTATTTTCATCGAGACCACCAGCAATAATCCTGCCATCCGGTGTTGTCCGCATGTACAGATAAGGACGAGATGTTTCCCAAATCATGCTTTGCTTATACCAGTTGCTGAGGTCATTCAATGGTTTGGTCGCAATCGCATAAGTACTCTGTAAATAGGCACCACGATCATTTTTGATCTCCTGCGTTTCATAACCTGTGGAGAAGATTACATTTTTGGCTTTGATAGTGCCATTGGGGGTATAACAGACAACGCCATCTTCCTTAAAGTCACAGTGTGTCATTTCAGTCTTTTCGAATACCCGTGCACCCTTTTGTACAGACGAATGAAGAAGAGCGTGCACTAATCGGTAAGGATTAACTTCAGCATCCCCATATGTATATAAAGCCGCTGAACGGCTAAATGGGAAATGACTCTCGATCTTCTCACGATTCCATAGCTCTACTTCAAATCCATAACGTCTCAGGGTATGATACTCCTCTTCCAGCTTGGTCACATCGTCTTCTATGCTGGCACAGTATAAACTCGTCCGAGGAACAAACCAGGTGTCCATCTCAAGACCCGACACGACTTCCTTTAACTGCTGCATCGCATTGCGGCACAATTCATAAAATCTTACTCCTTGTTCCTCACCAAACGTATTAATGCACGAGGTAAGTGTTTTGTCATTGGTATACTGAAGCAATCCTGTGTTAGCCATGCTGCTCCCCGTGCCTATTTTTCTTTTATCAATGACAACCGTGTCTATTCCACGATCTGTTAAGAGCTTGGCTGAGAGTGCCCCTCCCATGCCTCCTCCGATGATCAAGGTATCACAGGAGAGGTTTGTTTCGAGAAGGGGATAACTGGAATTTGATTGTATTGTGGTAGGCCAGAATGGATTGCCATTTATAAGTTCCATAGGATTCACCTCAGTAAGAATGTATTAAGTGAGTATACTTTTGAGTGACCGGGTTAACAATAATTGCGCATAACTTTATGCCGAGGAGGTCAACCAGAACATGCAGAATCAATCCATGCAAGCACTGAGTCCGAAAGAATTGAATTATATTGCGGATTCAATAACCAATGAAGAATTGCTAATCAAACAGTGTGCGGCCACAGCTTCCATCTCACAACATCCGCAAATTCAGCAGGCACTGAATCACTATGTTCGTTCCCATGAACAGCATCTGAACACACTTGTCAATGCTTTGCAGCAACATCAATCTATTGCTCCAACACAAGCACAGTAATAGAAGCCGAATCTAACCGTATAGGAGGAAACGTTGTGTATTCTCAATCTTTATCATCTAATGGATCATTTATGCAGGAGCAGGATTTGTTGAAGTCGATTCTTGCGGATTTAAGACGAACCGCGCGCGAATATACGACAGCAACTACCGAAGCTTCCTGTCCTATTACACGTCGGATGTTCACAGACTTGACCAATGATACACTCCGTTTGCAAGGTGAGCTGTTCAATGTGATGCAGCAGAACAACATGTATTCGGTAGGTTCGAAGGCATTGCGTCAGGATGTGGACAAGCAGATTCAATCGGCCCACCAGACCCAACAGAAATGTCAACAGTTCATTCAGGAAAAGAATACTCAGACGAGTGCTTACAGCCAAGCGCCTAATGTACCCCAGCATCAACCGAATTACGGTAACCCTTATTACATGTAACCTTTGTCATTATGGTTTGAAGCAGGTACTGTTGCAGACCATACCACCGCTTGCCCGAATTCAGGGCGGGCGGTTTTTGTCTTTGCATGATCGTTGAATTCATGTAATATAAGTATTAATTCATTTTCAGGAACCTGGATGACGCTGGAGGGAAAGACATGAAGGATCTGAACGATCTGCAATTAAAAGTTCTGGATTTGTTGAAGGAAGACGCGAGAAGGACTCCCGCACTGCTGTCGACGCTGCTGGGGGAGTCGGAAGATAAGATCAAGAACGCCGTGGCCCAGCTTGAACAGGACCACGTGATTGTGAAATACGCAACCGTTGTGAACTGGAGCAAGATTGATGATGAGAAAGTAACAGCCTTGATTGAAGTACAGATTACGCCTGAGCGTGGTCGTGGCTTCGAAGGGATCGCTGAACGCATTTATCTGTATCCGCAAGTGAAATCGGTATATCTCATGTCAGGTGCATATGATCTGCTCGTGGAAGTAGAAGGTGGCAACCTGCGTGAAGTCGCTAATTTTGTATCGGAGAAATTGTCTCCGATTGACTCTGTACTTTCAACCAAAACGAATTTTATTCTTAAAAAATATAAGCAGGACGGGATTATTTTTGAAGACCATCAGGAAGACAACCGTCTCATGATCTCGCCGTAAAGGAAGATGTGTCATGATAGTGAATGAACAGACAACAGGAAACAACAAGAAAATGACTTCGTACCTGGCACCATTGGTTCAACAGATACCGCCATCCGGCATACGCAAATTTTTTGATCTGGTTGGCGATAACAAAGATATCATCACACTGGGTGTAGGTGAACCGGACTTTGTAACACCATGGCATATGCGTGAAGCTTGTGTGTACTCACTCGAAAGAGGAATGACCAGTTACACTTCCAATGCAGGTATGCCGAAACTGAGGGAAGCCATTAGCGAGTATCTGGATACTCAGTTTGATACCAAGTATGATCCAAAGGACGAAATTATTGTTACCGTTGGTGGTAGTGAAGCCATTGATTTGGCATTACGTGCCTTGATCGTACCTGGAGACGAAATTCTGATTCCAGAACCTTCGTATGTGGCATATTCACCGATCGCTTCGATTGGTGGAGGCATACCGGTTGGTGTAGAAACGTATGCGAAGGATCAGTTTAAACTGACTGCCGAGGCATTGGAAGCAGGAATTACGCCGAAGTCCAAGGTTCTTATTCTATGTTATCCGAGCAATCCTACAGGTGCCATCATGACCTATGAAGAATGGCTGCCTATTGCTGAAGTGATCAAAAAGCATGACCTGATCGTCATTGCGGATGAGATTTATGCTGAGCTGACTTATACGCAAAAACATGTTAGTTTCGCTTCGATTCCGGATATGAAGGAACGAACCATTTTGGTTAGTGGGTTTTCCAAGGCTTTTGCCATGACCGGCTGGCGGATCGGGTATATGTGCGGACATCCTGAACTAATTGCAGCCATGCTCAAAATTCATCAGTATACGGTGATGTGTGCACCTGCCATGGGACAGGTGGCCGCGCTTGAGGCATTGACAAACGGTTTAGGTGAAAAGGATAGAATGGTTGAATCCTATAATCAGCGCAGACGCCTTATCGTGCAGGGTTTTAGAGATATCGGGCTGGACTGTCATGAACCCCAGGGAGCATTTTATGCATTTCCTAGTATCCAGAAGACGGGGCTGAGTTCGGATCTTTTTGCTGAGCGTTTGCTCACGGAAAATAAAGTGGCCGCTGTTCCGGGTAATGTATTTGGTCCACAAGGTGAAGGGTTTCTTCGTTGTTCCTATGCAACATCGGTGACCCAATTGAATGAAGCATTGGAACGAATCGGAAACTTTGTTTACAAACTGCAAAAAGAGGGTTAATAGGGATTAGAAGCCTTTGAGTAATATGAACATTTTTCAAACTAGAAAAAAATAACTTTCTTTTACAAAATATTGTGATATAATTTCAATTTGAAATATGTTTTTCTTGTATTTGGAAACTAATTTTTCCAAGGAGGGGTTGGCTTTGTTTTGTGTTGAATATGATTTACCGACTAATCGTGGGCATTATTTGGCAGAAGGCGATCATGGCGACCGATGGTCGGTGAAACCGGATCACGCATCTTTGCATAACGTTTCCTTGGAAGATGAGATCCATATGCTACGCCGCAAGATGGAACAGATATTCCTTGAAGAGAAATCTTTCACATCCGATATTGTAATTGAAATTAGCAGTTTGCTAGATTTGAAGATCAATGAATACATGAAGGCTAATCCGATCAAGGGAAAGTAATTTTTCGTTGTATCGAAACGTTACGCATATGCAATTCAAAGAAGACCCCGAGGGGTCTTTTTTTGATCTATGAACAGATTGCTTCGGATTCGCAGGGGTATTTTTTTGCGTGGAACAATTGTGATATATTGTACATAGGAGACTAAAGGGGGAACTGGAATGAAGAGATTTTGGGGGCTTACCGCAATCATTTCTATGATTTTTCTGCTTGCTGGCTGTGGCGGTAAGGACGGTTTTACAATTTTTATCATTGATAACCAAGGAAATCCATCCGTGATCTCGGAGCAGTTGCAAGCTAATTTGCAGCAGAAGCTGGGCGAGGAGCCCAAGGTGGAGGTTATCACCAGTGCGATGTATGATGTTCAGAAAATTATGGTAGAGTACGCGGCCGGTGGTCATGATATTTTCATTTTACCTGAGGCTGATATGAAACAGTACGGAAGTAACGGCTCCAATATTCCGCTGGATGATACATTTGATGCGGAGAAGTATAAGCGCGGTGTATTTGAAGGCGGTGTCCTGGTTGAGAAGGGTGAAGGAGATGACGGTTCAGATATTAAGACAGAATCACATCTCTATGGCATTCCGCTGGAAGATATGCAAATGTTCAAAGATGTAGATTATGCTGCGCAAAATCTGTTTGCTACCATTCCAGTGTCGGCGTCTAATGTCGAAGAATCCAAGAAAGTGCTGAAGGCGCTGACAGAGTAAATGCAATCTAGTACGGCTACTGAAGGAGGGGAGCGGATTGCTAATTACGGTCACAGGCGGCATAGGCAGTGGTAAAACCCGATTTGCGCTTGGATACGCAGCCCGGATTAGCCGGGAGGGCATCTATTTATCCACTGGTGATCATGATCCCGTGATTCCCGAATTGCCATCCGCTCATTATCGTGCCATCCAGGCTGGGAATGGCCAGCACCTGACGGAGGTGCTTCACCAGATTAATCGGGAATCCAATCTCTTCCTGGCAGATCAGCGTATTGTCATTGTGGATAGTCTGACCGCATGGATGGCAGCCGGGTTCAGGGCAAGTGATGATCTGGATCAGCAGCGTTCAGAGACACAGCTGTTGCTGGACGCTCTTCTGTCTTACCAGGGAAAACTGCTTGTGATTACCAATGAAATGCACGGCTCTTTGTATCCTTCAGAGGAAGAACGAATTTTTGCAGCAAGAATGGCGTCAGTTAACCGGGCGTTGCAGGCGCATTCGGATCAGATGTATCTGTTAATATCTGGCCTGCCTGTTGATCTCAAAGATCGAGGGCTGCGCTATGAAGATTAGCATTTCATAATGTTAATGATGGACGAGCCTAAAGAAGCCTCCGTCACCACAAATGTGGTGTGGAGGCTTTATTTTATGACAAATGCAATGCGTGTAAATTTCTTTATTTCCGAGTTTTATTTCGTCTGATCCACCAGATTATACAGCCAACAACAATAATCGCCAGAAGTACATATACGATCAGGGAGTACACGTCCATAAAGTGCAGGATACTCTCCCATGACGCACCGAGAGCCGCACCAACCGAGACGAGAATAATATTCCAGGCCAGCGTTCCAATGGTTGTGAAGAGTAGGAATAAACCAAATTTCATGTTGGACATGCCGGCAGGAATCGAGATCAGGCTGCGAACAAGGGGAACCATGCGACAGAATAGTACGGTCCACATTCCATATTTGTCAAACCATGCATCGACACGGTGGATATCTTCTTTTTTGATCCGCAGAATATGACCCCAACGTTCTACAATCTTCTCCAGCCGATTGACATCAATCAGCAGTCCGATTCCATAGAGAATGACAGCCCCAAGCACAGAACCAATGGTAGCAGCAATAATAACACCGGGAAGGATCAGGCTGGTGTAGGTGGTCATGAAGCCGCCAAAAGGTAATATGATTTCGGAGGGGATGGGGGGAAATACGTTTTCAAGCGCAATAATGAGTGCAATGCCTATGTAGCCGTATTGTTCCATGAAATCGGTTATCCAGTTTTGCATAATCGTCTCCTCTACTTTTGGTTTGCAAGGATTTGGCGTATACTCGGCAGAGTACACCAAATCATATATACGTGTGAAGGATCTCACTGGTTTCTGAAAATAATAGCATTCCCGTATTCATAGTAGGTCAAGTATACTGATTAAGTTAAACTCTAGAAGGGCATGCATTTATATTTAACCCCAGCGTTCTACCATGCGAATGATATTACAATAGGAGGGATTACAATGGGCATATATACACGAACAGGTGACGAGGGACAGACCTCAGTCATTGGTGGACGGGTTATCAAGGACGATGATCGGGTTGAAGCTTATGGGACAATTGATGAGCTGAATTGTTTTGTTGGGCAGGCCATCAGTTTTATTGATCAAGCAAACGGGAAATTTGAGGATTTGCGTGAACACTTGCTCGAAATTCAGCAAGAATTGTTTGATTGCGGGTCCGATCTCGCCTTTGTAAAAATTAGCGAAACCAAATATAAAGTGCGGGATGAGATGGTCACCCGGCTTGAGCAATGGGTTGATCTGTATGATGCGGAGAATCCGAAGGTGGAGCGGTTTATTTTGCCTGGGGGCAGCCTGCTCTCTTCCACATTACATGTCTGCCGCACAGTATGTCGCCGCGCTGAGCGCCGCGCTGTAACACTCGGACAGCATACGGATATCAACCCTTCTGTACGACGTTATTTGAACCGTCTGTCTGATTATTTCTTCGTTGTAGCTCGGACAGCCAATGCGAGACAACAGGTAGCTGACATTGAGTATGTGCGGAGCAAAAAAGTATTCCGCCGCAAAGACAAAGAATGAGCGATTATTATTCACCGCTTACTTACACGGTTCCCGAAAATGAAGATGGCTGGCTGCTGAAGACCGTGCTTCAGCGGCGCCTACAGGTTTCGCGCAAGCTCCTGTCAAGAATCAAACTTACAGAGCAGGGAATTATGCTGAATGGCGAGCGGGTATACATCAGCGTCAAAGTTAGCGCAGGTGACGTCCTGGAAGTCCGGATGGAACAGGAAGAGTCAGATGATATTTTACCTGAACCGATTCCCTTTACAATACTGTATGAAGATGAGCACTTACTTATTGTGAACAAAGATTCAGGTGTCATCGTACATCCAACACATGGGCATTACACAGGTACATTGGCAAACGGGGTTGTCCATTATTGGAAGTCCAAAGGCGAGCGTTTCCGTTTCAGACCGATTCATCGACTGGATCAGGAAACATCGGGTGTGCTGGCAATCGCAAAAAATCCATATGTGCACCAGCATGTGTCTGAACAGATGATCGCAGGAATGGTAGATAAACAATATATTGCCTTTGTGCACGGTAGTCCTGCCCAAGAAGAGGGTGCCATCGATGGCCCGATTGATCGTGATCCCGAAGAACCGCATCGTCGAATCGTTACACCTGACGGGTATGCGGCAAGAACGTTATACACGACAGTTGCCCGATGGGCGGGCGGAAGTGCCAGTGCAGTGAACCTGAAGCTGGAGAGTGGCAGAACCCATCAAATAAGGGTACATATGACATCGATCGGCTGCCCGTTAATTGGGGATCGGATGTACAAGACCCTTCCTGTGCATGTGATCGATGAGCAGACCATGGCTGTTAGGGATGAACGAGACTCTTGGATTGCCCGTCAGGCATTGCATGCATGCGAGCTGTCGTTTGACCATCCCATTTTGCAGAAACGGATGACGTTCCATGCCCCTTTGCCCGCTGATATGGCGGCATTGGAGGCACGACTGGATGTCGAGGCATCACCAAGGGAAGTGTTGTAGGAATCTATCAAACAGCCTGCAATTTGCGCTGTGTGTAGCATCTCAGTGCGCGGTGCCCTACTGTGTATCAATGTTTTTAGTTAGATGAACCTATGGTGAGGGATGCAACCGCACCCGAAAAAAATGCCGTAGGCTAAGGTCTGAAGGTCTGAAGGTCTGAAGGTTTTTGATCTTAAAATCATATAGCCGAATGGATATTTTTTTCATTCGCAAAGCGGTTCACAATTACAGTGCGATGGTATCGGTTTAGAGCGACTTTTGGATTTGCGAAGCAAACCAAGGGAAGCGAGAAACCGAAACCGCAGCATTTCAGGAGGACAAGTACGATGAGTAATCTAAAAGTATATCAATATGCCAAATGTGGCACGTGCCGTAAAGCCGTAAAATGGCTGGAAGCTCAGGGACATGAGCTGGAATTAATCCCTATTTTCGACACACCTCCATCCGAAACAGAATTAACGGAATTGATTCAGAAGAGCGGACTTGAAGTGAAGAAGTTCTTCAATACGAGCGGGGAAGTATACAAGGAGCAGCAATTGAAGGACAAGCTGCCTGGGTTGTCCACAGAAGAGCAGATTCGTTTGCTGGCTTCCAATGGTCGTCTGATTAAACGTCCAATCGTTACGGATGGTCACAAAGTGACCGTAGGTTTCAAGGAAGATACGTATGAGCAGGAATGGAACAACGCGTAATTTATTGATGAATGATTTCATTGATTGTTAAATGAACCAAGGTAAAAAAGGCTCTGAATGTTCAATTTCAGGGCTTTTTTGGCTGGTCGATCCTTGGCGGAACTATGCTATAATGATAGAATTAGTTCGATATTTTATTTGCTATAGAAACTTAGCTAAAGATTTACACGAGAATGGAGAGGAAAGAAATAACCTGAGGAAGCGGAGCTAAAAGCTTTCTAAAAGAAAGCTCCATCGGAAGCATACACTTCGCCTTTATCACCGGATTTTCCCTTTTGAAGAAGGGAATCAAAAAAATCTGGGGATAACAGCGAACAGAAGGTTGTTCTGTCATCGAAGTGGCAAGTGTAAATATTCTTTAGTTCAATTTTCTATGGAATCAGGACAGGAGAGAACAAATTCAAGTGAATCAACGTAATGAACCTACTTTGTTGCTGGTAGATGGTATGGCGGTGTTGTTCCGTGCGTTCTATGCAACATCTGCAAGCGGATATATCAGACGTACAAAGGCAGGCGTGCCAACCAACGCAGTATACGGATTTATCCGTTATTTCTGGGATGCGGTTCAGACCTTTGGACCAAGTCATGTCGTATGCTGTTGGGATATGGGGGGCAAGACGTTTCGCGGTGAAGAGTATGCAGCGTACAAGGGGAACCGTCCGGAAGCTCCGGATGATCTGATTCCTCAGTTTGCTCTGATTCGCGAAGTGATGGATAGTTTGAACATTCCGAATATTGGCGCTCAAGGATATGAAGCTGATGATTGCATCGGTACACTTGCCAAGTACTACACCGAGCAGACGGATATGAACGTGATGGTACTTACGGGTGACCATGATATGCTGCAACTGATTGATGATCGCACAAGCATTATTATTATGAAAAAAGGTCATGGCAATTACATGGTGTATACGCCTGAATCTCTAATGACGGAGAAACAACTGACACCTCGTCAAGTGATTGACATGAAAGGTCTGATGGGCGATGCCAGTGACAATTATCCTGGGGTACGGGGCATTGGGGAGAAGACGGCTTTGAAACTTGTGCAGGAGTTTGGCTCCATTGAAGGTATTTTGGACAATATGGATAAGCTTACCCCTTCGGTACGTAACAAGATTGAGAATGATCTCGACATGCTTCATCTGTCCCGCAAACTGGCAGAGATTCACTGTGCTGTTCCGGTAGCATGTGCACTGGATGTATGTGAATTGCGTCTTGATCCGGATATGGTGATGGACAAGTTCGAACAACTTGAGATGAAGAGCCTGGGCTCTTGGATGGGAGTGGCAATAGGGTGAGTAGCATGCAGACAAAACGGACGGGCAAAAAGTGGTGGACAGGGGCTATGGCCCTCGTCCTTGCTTTGCTTGTAGTCCTTTCAGGAGCGGTGAGTGCTCCACAGACAGCAGATGCCAAAGCGGCAATTAGCACCAAGGTACAGAAAGTAAAAGCAGCAGGACGCAGTTTTACCGTGCAGACGGTTAGTATTCCCAAGGGTACACCAGTTACCGTAGGATTAGCGAAGAAGCAGGTTGGTCAGACTGCAACATTACCTTCGATTGTTAAGGCATATGGCGCGCAAGCGGCCATTAACGGAGCGTTTTTTGAAGCGTATAACGGAGCTCCAGATCCATACGGCATGTTAATAGCAAACGGTAAAGTTATACATATTGGAAGATACGGAACAACGATTGGATTTAAGGAAGATGGCTCAGCCATCATGGATTCGCTTCAAGTGAGCCTGACAGGTAAAGTAACAGATACAGAAGGGAAATCACGCAGTTGGTATGCGACCTTTATTAACCGAACACCTTCCGCGAATGCGAGTATTACGATGTTATACACACCAGAGCGGGGATCTACAGTCGGGTTCAAAGGGGGTACGGCGGTTGTGATGGAGAAAGGGATTGTCACCAAGAAAGTACCGAATACCAATGTAGCCATTCCGAAGAATGGATCGGTACTGGTCTTCACGGGGAATCAGAAATCTTCGTCGGACCGCTTTACCGTTGGATCAACTGTAGAGATGAATTATAAATACACCAATGCAGCAGGCAAAGAGATCCCTTGGCAAGATGTAGTCACCGCTGTGGGCGCAGGTCCACGTCTGGTGAAAGACGGCAAAGTTGCCGTAAATCCAACGAGTGAGGGCTTCAAGGATACCAAAATTCTCAATGCCTCCGGCGCGAGAAGTGGTATTGCCATTATGGCCGATGGTTCGGTTATGTTGGCTACCGTTTCAGGAGCGACGATTAAGGAGTGGGCTGCTGTCATGCAGAAGCTTGGTGCCAAGCAGGCAATGAACCTGGATGGTGGTGCATCTTCTGGCATGTATGCTGGCGGCAAAATGCTTACTTCCCCGGGCCGCTTGTTAAGTAATACACTTGTTTTTGGTGGCTCTGTTCGTTAAAAGAAAGCTAATATGGGAGGTAGGATCAGATGACACTCACACATAACCGGAAGCCAGATGAAAACAAAACGGCGGTATTAGCTGTAAACGTAGGGCAACTTCAGGCCTTGCCTGGCCAGAAGCGCGAAGTGATGAGCGGCATTGTGAAACATCCCATATCCAGCCCGGTCTACCTGTCATTCACTGGAATGACAGGAGATGCCCAGGCGGATCTAGAGCATCATGGTGGGCCTGACAAGGCGGTTTGTGTATACGATTACAGTCGTTATCCGGCGCTTGAACAACTGATGGATCGCAAGCTGGACTGGGGAGCTTGTGGAGAAAATCTGACAGTTGAAGGCTGTATGGAGGAAGAAGTCCGGATTGGTGATGTGTATGAATTGGGGGGAGCCACGGTACAGGTGAGCCAGCCAAGGCAGCCTTGCTTCAAGCTTGGTGCACGGTATGATTACAAAGAGCTGCCTGTTTATTTTCAGGATAGCGGGCATACCGGATTTTATTTTCGGGTGTTGCAAGAGGGCGAGGTAACTTCTTCTGCAACTTTCAGACGAATAAGCACAGACCCTGCATCAATGACCGTTTTGGAAGCCAATCGAATTATGCATCAGGGGAAGCAGGATGCGATTGCTATGCGTGCTTTGTTGGCCATTCCAACGTTAGCCGACAGCTGGAAGCAGACCTTATTGAAGCGATTGGCCAAGCTCGAAACTGCTGAACAGGATTAATTCATGCCCTCGTTAAGAGAACAGATTCGAAGATCCATTTTAATTTTAAACTACTTGGGAGAGTGACTAACATGACGATTTTAGGCGCAATTGAAGCTGGAGGAACCAAATTTGTATGTGGTATCGGTACGGAAGAAGGAGAAGTTCTTGAACGCGTAAGTTTTCCAACGACAACACCGGAAGAGACGATGGCTCAAGTAATCGCTTTTTTTGAAGGTAAAGGTATTGAAGCTTTGGGTGTAGGTTCATTTGGTCCAATTGATCCGATTGAAGGAAGCCCGACTTATGGTTACATCACAACAACACCAAAACCGCATTGGGGTCAGTACAACCTAATTGGTAAGCTCAAGGAGCACTTTGATGTACCGATGACGTTCGACACGGATGTAAACGGTGCTGCACTTGGGGAAGCAACCTGGGGGGCTGCACAAGGCCTGGATAGCTGTCTGTATATTACTGTAGGAACGGGTATTGGTGCAGGCGCAGTTGTAGGTGGCAAAATGGTCCATGGATTGTCTCATCCAGAGATGGGACACATCATTGTACGCAGACATCCTGAAGATACGTATGAAGGTTTCTGTCCGTACCATGGAGACTGTCTGGAAGGGCTTGCCGCAGGTCCTGCCATCAATAAACGTTGGGAGCAACCAGCTTACGAACTACCAGCCGATCATAAGGCCTGGGAGATTGAAGCACATTACCTTGCGCATGCCCTGATGAACTATGTGTTGATCCTCACTCCACAGAAAATTGTAATGGGTGGCGGTGTGATGAAGCAGGAGCATCTGTTCCCAATGGTTCGCAGCAAACTGCAGGAATTGCTCGCTGGATACGTTCAGCATCCTGCACTTCAGTCCGAAATTGACCAGTATGTCGTTTCACCGGGACTTGGTGATAATGCGGGGTTGTGTGGTTCGCTTGCGCTGGCGAAACTAGCTTTGAACAAGTAAATAGCTTTACAAACAAGTAGTTGACGAATTTTTCCATTGTGGTAATATATGAGCAACAGCATAGCACGGTTAATGAGGAAGCACCTCTCTTGCATGGATTTTGCAGGAGAGGTGTTTTTTGTGCTGCTTAATTTAGCAGAATACAGACTGTGTCGAGCTGAACTATTGAAGGAGGGACAAGAAATGGAAGTCATTTTCATGAACAGATTATCCAGAATGTTAGGTCAGAATGAAGAGCATGCGCAACTGTGGATCGGTGAAGAAGAAGGGGCGTGGCATCTGGGATGGAGCCGATATGAAGAAGGAGATCGTACGGATGCTATCTGGTATGTTGGCAGTTCGTGGGACGAGCTGTTGCATGTGTATCGTCATCAGTTAGCCATACAGATGGGCGAAGGATATCGTCCGTTGCTGCAAGGTTTGTTTCACGAAAATGATGATTTGAAGTCGCGCAATTATGGCGGTCAACGTCTTCATTGTTACAGTGAATTATATGGCAATGAGGGGCTGTATATGGACCTGTGCATATGGCGCAGGAAGAGAGCAGCTTCTGACCGGAAGGCCCCCTATTTTATTGCAACGAATCGGTTGTTGCGCATGATCAGTGCATTTGTTCCACAAACCATCGATGAATTGATGCAACTGCCAGGCGTAGGAGAGAGCAAGGCTTCCGAGTACGGAGAGGAATGGCTGGAGCTTACGAATGGACTGGAACGTTCCACATCTTTCCCGCTAGATTGGGTGTACTCGGTTCTGAAGGAACAAGAATATGAGAGCTGGCTGTACAAACAGAGAGAGCAGAAGTACAAGCAGGAGCTAGACAGATTCACCACACGGAAGCAGGTACTTGAAGGCATGAAAGAAGGATATACGTTGGAAGAGATCGTGAATCGTTCCGGATTGTCCCGTCGGGAGCTAATTGAACTGTTGGAGACACTGGATTTGGAGGGGTATGACACCGATTGTCTACTTGATGCGGAGCTTGCTGTCATGCCTGAAGAGGAGCAAGAGGCAGTATGGAGTGCCTACGAGGAGCTGGGAGATGCGTTCCTTAAGCCCGTGTTACATAAGGTGTACGGAGAAGAGAAGCCTGGCGGGAGCAATCTGGAGCAGGTCTACGAAAGACTGCGCATGATCCGCATCCGGTTTCGTCGTCACACAGAGACGGAGCAGAATGCAGGCTAGATTGGAAATAGGACGTTAGTTGTCATAAATTAAGCGGATAATAAAAAAAGACGAGACGCCTCCAGATGTGGAGCGCTTCGTCTTCTGCTATTTCAAACCCAATCTTTTTTGCGGAAAATAAAGAACATGCTCAGGCCCAGGGTAACCATCAGGCCAATAACTACAAAATAACTATACTTCCAGTCCAACTCGGGCATGTTCGTAAAGTTCATCCCATAGATGCCAGTGATTACGGTCAGCGGCATGAACACCGTGGTAATGGCGGTGAACACACGCATGATTTCATTCGCCCGGTTGGCGATACTGGATTGGTAAGCTTCTCGTAAGTTCCCCATCAAGTCGCGATAAGTCTCAAAGGTTTCGGATATTTTCACAGCATTCTCATAAATGTCACTAAAATACTTTTGCAGTTGATCATCAATAAGACGCAGATCTTTTTTATTGAGTGTGTTAATGACCTCTTTCTGAGGACCTAGCACTTTCTTCAGCCACAAAATCTCACTGCGCAGCCCGATAATCTCATTCAGATGAGACTTCTTGGTATGCATCAGAATGTCCTCTTCAAGCTTCTCGATGCGCGCTTCAATTCGGTCACCGACAGTGAAATAATTATCAACAATCAAGTCAACCAGCAGATAAAGCAGCTTATCTGGCGTACTGATTTCCTGTTCCCACAGGATTGGTTTCAATGTCCGCAATTCGCTGACTTTCTGTTTGGTAACACTGATAATAAAGTGTCTGCCAAGGAACAAGTTGACGGCACGTAAAAAAATCTCTTCATCATCAAAACGAATGCTATTAATAACAATAAAATAATGGCTCTCATAAATTTCAATCTTTGGACGTTGTTCTTCGTCACTCAAACAGTCTTCCACGGCCAGATCATGCATCATGAACAGCGGCTGAAGTACCGCCAAATCGTCTACGTCTGCATCAATCCAGTAAAATCCCTCCGCTGGTGGAGTCAGCGCCTGCTGAATGTCGTCCACCGGAATAAATACACCGTTATTTACCAACCGGATTTTCATTATTCATCTACTCCTTCTGCACCCGCCAAATGGGCGGATTTCATCAATATGGGCGCAAAAAGAACAGATCAGCCGGTCGGCAGCGGAGCCTGGAAGTCAGGACTGCGTTCGCTCTATAATCAAACGGAAGTAACGTCCCGCTGCCGGCATGCTGATATCAATTCTCTATGCAGTTTGTCGGAATTCGGCTGCCAGTCAGGCCTCGGGTCGCCATCCATTGAATATGTCACCTCTCACATAAGGGTTTATAACACTTGTCTAGTATACCGCTGGTACAGGGTCCTTTCAAGCGCAAAAATGTGTCGATTTCGCGCCCTGGAGCAGTGTATGACAACGGATGATGAACGGTTCCGACCCTGAGGAACAGACATTGAACTACACCTTGACGTGAGGGGATTAATGTCTTAAAGTAAAAGGTGAACCACACTAGTTTTTACAATTGAATAAAGCGAAATCTTATCAAGAGTAGGTGGAGGGACTGGCCCGATGAAACCCGGCAACCGGCGGTATACCGCACGGTGCTAATTCTTGCAGCGACCAAGTGTCCAAGTGACACTGTTGTAACTGAGAGATGAGAGAGGCGCATATCTATTTACATATGACCTTTCTCGGAATCCGAGGAAGGTCTTTGTTATATGCACCGACTTCTCAGCAGTGATTTTCGCTAAGGAACTTGAGCTTGCCGCCAGCAATGTGGTTGCAATTCAGCGCCTGCAGGCAAGTTCATGGCAGCCTATAACTGTACGGATGCGAATCGTATCGAATCTGCAGTGGCTGCATCTATCTATGCACAAGGAGGAGTTAGAAACACCATGCCAATCAAAATTCCAGACACACTGCCTGCCAAGGAAGTACTTGCAGGAGAGAACATCTTTGTCATGGACGAGACATCCGCTTACCAGCAGGACATTCGTCCACTACGTATCGCTATATTAAACCTGATGCCCACAAAGGAAACGACAGAAACTCAATTGCTTCGTCTGGTGGGTAACACACCAATTCAGGTAGATATCGTTCTGGTTCATCCGAAGTCTCATACGTCCAAGAACACTTCCCAGGAATATTTGGACTTGTTCTACAAAACCTTTGATGAGATCGAACACCGCCGTTTTGACGGCATGATCATTACAGGTGCTCCTGTAGAGCAAATGGACTTTGAAGACGTGAACTATTGGAAAGAAATCCAGGAGATCTTCGAATGGACCAAAACCAATGTGACTTCGACCATGCATATATGTTGGGCTTCCCAAGCCGGTTTATACCATCATTTCGGAGTTCCCAAAGTTCCATTGGATGAAAAATGTTTTGGCGTATTCTCACATACGATCAACAGATCCAATGTGCAGCTGCTGCGCGGATTCGATGAAGTATTCAACGTCCCGCATTCCCGCCATACGGAAGTGCGACGTGAAGATATTGAAAAAAATGAAAACCTTGAAATATTGGCTGAATCAGAGGAAGCGGGTATTTTCCTGGTTGCTACCAAAGACGGCAAACAGATTTTTGCAACCGGACATGCCGAGTATGACCCGCTTTCATTGAAATGGGAATATGACCGTGATGCAGCTAAAGGCATGGACATTGCGCTTCCTAGACATTATTTCCCGAATGACGATCCTTCCCGTGTCCCCCCTGCCACTTGGCGGGCACATGCAAACTTATTATTCTCTAATTGGCTCAATTACTATGTGTATCAAGAGACACCTTACGATATTGGTCCGCAAATCTAATCGACATTACAGGAGGATGCTGCAATGGAAGACAACAAGTTGAAAATCGAAAGTCGATTGGCCCAAATTGGGTCTATCAATGAACCGGTAACGGGCGCCATTAATTTTCCGATCTATCAATCCACTGCGTTTCGCCACCCAAAGCTTGGACAAAGCACGGGATTTGATTATATTCGTACGACCAATCCAACCCGTAAAGTGTTGGAAGAAGCAGCGGCAGCGTTGGAATCTGGTGATGCAGGTTTTGCCTGTAGCTCTGGAATGGCTGCTTTGCAAACGATTTTCGCTTTATTCGGACAAGGGGATCATCTGATTGTATCGCTGGATCTGTACGGCGGAACGTATCGTTTGCTTGAACGCATCCTGTCTCGATTTGGTGTGACAGCAAGTTACGTAGATACCAATGACTTGGCAGCTCTGGAAAGTATTTGTCAGCCCAATACAAAAGCGGTATTTATTGAGACACCAACCAATCCATTGATGATGATTACGGATGTGGAAGCGGTATGCTCCTGGGCCAAGAGCCACAACTTGCTGACCATTGTGGATAATACACTACTGACTCCGTTCTTCCAGCGTCCAATTGAACTCGGTGCTGATATCATCATCCATAGTGCCACGAAGTATCTGGGTGGTCATAATGATGTACTTGCCGGATTAATTATTACCAAAGGGGAAGAATTGTCGGCCGAAATGGCATTCCTGCACAATTCTATTGGAGCAGTGTTGTCTCCAAGCGACTCCTATCAGCTGATGAAAGGCATGAAGACACTTGCTCTTCGCATGGAGCGGCATGAGTATAATGCTTTGACGATTGCCAAGTACCTTTTGGAGCACCCAGCCGTTAATGAAGTGTATCATCCTGGTTTGTCGGATCATCCCGGATTTGAAATACAGAATAAACAATCCAGTGGAAATACAGGCATTTTCTCTTTCAAAGTAAAGGATGCTCGTTATGTTGAACCATTGCTTCGTCACATCAAACTGATTGCTTTTGCGGAAAGCCTCGGGGGTGTAGAGTCATTGATGACTTATCCTGCGGTACAGACCCATGCGGATATTCCGATTGAAATTCGTGACGCGGTAGGTGTAGATGACCGTCTGTTGCGCTTCTCTGTAGGGATCGAGCACGCCGAAGATCTGATTGCCGATCTGGGCAATGCACTCACAGCTGCACAGCAGGAGATAGAAGGGGGAACGCATCATGAGTGAGCAAAACAATAATGCCAAAAATCATGAACGGAATGTTCATTCCGACCTGAAGTTCGATACCAAGCTGCTGCATTTCGGTGACGAAATCGATAAAACCACTGGGGCTTCCAGTGTGCCAATTTACCAGGCCTCCACATTCCATCATTTTGATATTTTTAATCCACCTCAACATGATTATAGTCGTTCCGGTAACCCGACTCGTCAGGCATTGGAGGATTACATTACATTATTGGAAGGTGGGGCACGCGGATTTGCCTATTCCTCAGGAATGGCTGCCATCTCCAGTGTATTCATGATGTTCTCGGCAGGCGATCATATGATTGTGACGGAAGATGTATATGGAGGAACGTATCGACTACTTACTTCCATTCTGAGCCGGATGCAGATTGAGACTACCTTTGTGGATATGACCAATATTGAGGAAGTAAAGGCAGCGCTCAAACCGAACACGAAGGCAGTCTATATGGAGACACCATCCAACCCGACACTGCGGATCACGGATATTGCTGCTGTCACTTCCTGGGCACAGGAACATGAGCTAATCTCCATTCTTGATAACACCTTCATGACGCCTTATTACCAACGTCCGATCGAGCTTGGTGTGGATATTGTCGTACATAGTGCGACCAAGTTTCTTGGCGGACACAGTGATGTGCTGGCAGGTTTAGCCGTTGCTCGTACGGATTCATTGGGTACACAGCTAAAACAATTGCAGAATGGACTTGGAACCGTGCTTGGTGCCCAGGAATCCTGGCTGCTGATGCGTGGCATGAAAACTTTGGGTGCGCGCATGGCACACAGTGAACAAAGCACAGCGAAGCTGGCTGCTTGGCTTAGTGGACGCAGTGATATTACGGCTGTATTTTATCCGGGGCTGCTGGATCATCCCGGCCGTGAAGCTCATGAACGTCAGTCAAGCGGATACGGCGCAGTCGTTTCGTTTGACGTTGGTTCGGGAGATCGTGCCAAGGCTGTACTCAACCGTGTGAAATTGCCAATTGTTGCCGTGAGTTTGGGTGCGGTTGAAAGTATCTTGTCTTATCCTGCGATGATGTCTCATGCGGCTATGCCGGCTGAGGTTCGCCGTGATCGAGGTATAACTGACGGATTACTGCGCTTCTCGGTAGGTCTGGAAGACATCGATGACCTGATTGCAGATCTGGATCAGGCACTTCAGGACTCGTAGAGTAGATAGTATTGAAACACGGGTGTTAGAGCCCGCTGAAAAAGAAATGAAATAGATGGCATATGTAAACATTTTTATTAATTTTTAAAGCACCTTATCATAAGGTGCTTTTTTTCACATGTAACCTGTGTTACGATATGTGGAGTACAGAAATGCGATGTTGCCACCAAAACTTTCATCTATATGAGCAAGTTGGGACGGATCGTGATTATATTTTCTCTTCATGAGGGAGGCTTTTTTACGATGAGTACGGTAGACCGTATCTTAGATAAAGCCCTTCGGGGCGAACGTTTGGACTTGGAAGACACGATTCAGCTGTTTGAATCAAATGAAGTAGACAAAATCGGGGCAGCCGCCAATGTGATTGTAAAACGCATGCACCCCGAACCATACAGAACTTTTGTAATTGGGCGTAACGTCAACTACACGAACGTGTGTGATGTGTACTGCCGTTTTTGTGCTTTCTACCGCAGACCTGGCTCTGACGAAGGATATGTACTTCCCGATGAAGTCATCTTCCAGAAGATCCAAGAAACCGAAGACGTGAATGGTACCGAGATTCTGATGCAAGGCGGTACGAATCCGAATCTGCCGTTTAGTTATTACACCGACCTGCTCAAAGCGATCAAGGAGCGTTTCCCTAATATTACAATGCACTCCTTCTCGCCAGCCGAAATCATGAAAATGGTTGAAGTGTCCGACGGTCTTACTCTGGAAGAGGTTGTACGTGCAATTCACGAAGCGGGACTCGATTCCCTGCCTGGTGGTGGTGCCGAAATCCTGGATGACCGTACACGCCGCAAAATCAGCCGTTTGAAAGGTTCATGGCGCGATTGGATGGACGTTATGCAGACAGCTCACCGTATCGGTATGAACACAACGGCAACGATGGTTATCGGTCTTGGTGAAACGATGGAAGAGCGCGCACTGCATCTGCTTCGTGTACGTGAAGCTCAGGATGAGTGCATTGCGAACAAGTATGATTCCGAAGGATTCCTGGCGTTCATTCCTTGGACATTCCAACCGGATAATACGAATCTGAAGTTGGAACGTCAGACGCCAGAAGAGTACCTGAAGACGGTAGCGATCAGTCGACTGGTATTGGACAACATCAAAAACATTCAATCCTCATGGGTAACGATGGGACCTGAAGTCGGCAAAAAATCACTTGAATTTGGCTGCAACGACTTTGGTAGCACCATGATTGAAGAGAACGTGGTATCTGCTGCAGGCGCAACGTACAAAGTCAACATTGGTTCCATTACGCAACTGATTCGGGAGTCCGGTTATATTCCAGCACAGCGTAACACGAGATATGATATCCTGCGGACGTTTGATGAGAATAATGCCATTCAACAAGATTTTGTAATGCAGAACTAATTTTTATTTTATAGCACCTCACGCTGATGAAATGAATGGATAAGATCATTCAGTCAGTGTGGATATGAAGTCCGTCGATTACTCTTTATAAGGGGAATCGGCGGACTTTTTAATTTCACTTCACACCAAGCGATTATTCACAGATCATTAAACAGTACATATTACACATTTGGCGATATTTTAGTTTGAAATTCAACTGTTACAATGAAAGGACACGTGAGTAAGCAGACATGCTGGGAAGGGGCAGGCCGATGAAAACAAGAAGACTTGGTAAGACGGAACTGGAAGTACCTGTACTGAGCTTTGGAGCATCCTCTCTAGGTTCAGTATTTCGTGATATTGACCGAGGTGAGGGTGTTCGTACGGTTCACGCCGCTGTAGATGCAGGGATGAACTATATAGATGTTTCGCCCTATTATGGATTAACGAAGGCTGAATCGGTGCTTGGAGAAGCCATCCGTAGTTTGCCACGTAGTTCGTTTACGTTGTCGACCAAGGCTGGACGTTATGGGGAGAATGCATTTGATTTTTCGCGTAAGCGGATACATGATAGTGTACAAGAGAGTCTGGATCGACTGCATACCGATTATATCGATATCCTGTTCTTGCATGACATTGAGTTTGTCCCGGCCGATATTATTATTGAAGAAGCTTTCCCAACCTTGCTTCGCCTGAAAGAGCAGGGAGTCATTCGCCATGCAGGGATTTGTGGCTTACCGCTGACGTTATTCGAAACAGTGTTGCCACAGATTGATGCCGATGCCATCATTTCCTACTGCCATTATGCATTAAATGATACTTCACTGCTGTCCTTGCTGCCGCTTTTGGAAAAGAAAGAAGTTGGCCTTGTGAATGCTTCGCCTCTTTCTATGGGCTTATTAAGCACAAGAGGAGCTCCAGCCTGGCACCCGGCAGATGATCGCGTGAAGCAGATTTGCCTGCAAGCGGCGCGGTTCTGCGCGGAACAGGGCACTGATATTGCGAAGCTTGCCGTGCAATTTGCAACAGCCAATGAACGGATTCCAACAACACTGGTCAGCAGTGCAAGTGAACATAATATCCGCAACAATGCAGCCTGGATTGAGGAACCATTAGACCAGGAACTGTTATCAGAGGTGCTGCGTATTCTGGCTCCAATTCGTAATGAAAGCTGGGCCAGCGGACGCCCTGAATATAACATTGAACATAACATGAAGTCACAAGCATCATCCGAGGGGGAACAGGAATGAGAGCTGTTATATGTGAAGAAATAAATCGTTTGGCGTTGCGAGACATAGCTGAACCTGAAAGAAACGAGAATCAGGCGCTGGTAACCATCCGCCGAATTGGAATCTGTGGCACAGATCTGCATGCCTACAAAGGTAATCAGCCTTTTTTCACCTATCCTCGTGTACTGGGTCATGAGCTTGCAGGAATTATTGAAGAAATTGGGGACAATGAAGCGGGACTGAAGAAGGGAGATCAGGTTAGTATTATTCCATATTTGCATTGTGGTCATTGTATCGCTTGTCGATCAGGGAAGACGAATTGTTGTGTGTCCATGCAGGTGATGGGTGTACACGTGGACGGCGGCATGCGAGAGAGAATCGTTGTGCCTGTCTCCCATCTGATCCAAGCTGAAGGACTTACACTGGATGAAACTGCGATGGTAGAACCGCTCAGTATTGGTGCTCACGCGGTCAGAAGAGCAGCCCTAAGGCCTGGTGAACAGGTTGTTGTCGTTGGAGCTGGACCTATTGGTCTGGGTGTGATGGCATTTGCCAAACAGGCGGGTGCTCGGGTCATTGCTATTGACCGGAATCTGGACAGGCTGGAACTTAGCCGCACATGGGCCGGAGTGGATGCTATGGTTCAGGCCAATGAACAAGCGGCACAGCAAGTTGCTGAAATCACGAATGGGGACTATGCGACGGCTGTCTTTGATGCAACAGGAAACATGCAATCGATGAATAATGCCATCGAGTACGTGGCTCATGGTGGACAATTAATCTTTGTTGGACTGGTCAAAGCCGATATTTCCTTTCATGATCCAGACTTTCACAAGCGTGAGATGAGCATTTTAGGTAGCCGAAACGCCACACGGGAAGATTTTGAACAGGTCATGTCGATCTTACGGGAGAAGAAGTTGAACATGGACGGCTACATTACACACCGGACGAGTTTTGATCAATTGCCTGATTCGATCGACACCTGGTTACAACCGGATTCGCATGTAGTGAAAGCGATAGTGGAGTTATAAAAAGAATAACTGAAAAAAACTCTCTCTGATCCTGAATGAATGGTTAACATCCATGGGAAATCAGAGAGAGTTTTTGTGCGCCTAGCCTATAGAAATCTTGATTATTTTTCCGGGTTCGTCACAATACCTGCATGTGGATCAATATGACGCACAATGGATTTGAGCCAGATCATTTCAAGGAAATGAATCTCATAGTAGAGTGCTCCCGGAACGTGTTGGATCCAACCTTCAGCTACAGCAGGGTGTCCTGAATCCGCTGAAGGATCCAATGTTCCAGGTTCACGGCGCAGCCGTTTACGGATGGCTTTTTCAACTTGAGCGCTTTGTGTGGTTAAAATACATATTTTGCGCTTAGCTGTGAATCCGCGGAATGCAATATACACCATTTCATATGCAATGAGATAAGCAATTACCGAGTACATCGCTTGATCCCAACCGAAGACAACACCAGCGGCGGTTAGAATCAACAAGTTGAGCAGCATGATTATTTTTTCGATAAGCATCCGTTTCCCGCTAAATACACGTTCAGGTGGACGGGAGGACGGATCACCGATTTCCAGCGTATCCAGTGTCCCACCATACCGCACGACTAGACCGATTCCTAGACCGAGACATAATCCGCCAAACATGGCGGCAGCCAGCGGGTGCTCGACAAGCGGCGGCATGGGATGAAGCACAATGGCACCAATCGAAAAGACAACCAAACCCAGAACAGTGACCAGTACGAATTTCTTTTGCACGAGTCTATAGGACAGAAAAATAAATGGAACGTTGAACAAAAACAGGAACAAACCAATCCTCATTTCGGTCCAGTGGGCGAACAACGAAGAGATGCCTGTAATGCCTCCAATAATGATCTTATTGGGATGTAGAAACAATTCAAGTCCCACGGAGGCCAGAATTCCACCCGCTATTACAAACAATAAATTCAACATGCGACGGGCAGATGATAATCTGGTCTTGGCGGTTTGTGGCACCGGATTAGCCGATATCAGAGGTGCTTTCATAGGTCATCCTCCTTTGTGCGGCTTTCGTGCAATTCTCCCTGGGTTAATCACAGAAAGATCGGCGGTAGAGCCGCGATTACGATACGTTGTCTGTCTGAACAGACAAGGGGGTTACCCTTCTTTCTGTAAAACCTTCGGTTCTTCTTTCTTTTTCCGAGGATCCTTGAACTTGAATATTTTGTCCAATAAACGGAATACATGTTTGGATTCTTTGGTTAATAAAGGACCCAGAATGGCCAGAATTAGGACATAGAGCGCGGCAAACGGTTGAATCATTGGCAACAGTCCCCCGGCTTTACCCATGTTGGCCAATATGATGGAAAATTCACCCCGTGACACAATGGTTAATCCAATATTCGCCGATGCTTTGGGCGATAGTCCTGCACTGCGTCCGGCCATCATACCTGCCAGGAAGTTACCGAACAATGTAATAACAACTGCAATCAGAGCTAACCATACGGCTTCGCCACCCAAGGACAACGGATCAATGGACAATCCAAAGCTGAAGAAGAAGATTGCTCCGAAGAAGTCACGGAACGGTAGAATCAAGTGCTCAATCCGTTTTGCGTGTTCTGTTTCAGCAAGCACCAGACCAACCAGTAATGCACCAATCGCTTCGGCAACATGAATGGTTTCAGAGAAGCCGGCTACCAGGAACAAGGCTCCGAATACAACGAGAGAGAATAGCTCATTCGATCGAATTTTAAGCAATTTGTTTAGTAGCGGTGTTGCTTTGCGTCCAAGGATAATCACGATAAGCATGAATCCGAGAGCAATAAGTGCGGACATGATGACGCCTCCGATGGAGGATGAATCACTAAGCACAAGTCCGGACAAGATCGAGATATATACAGCGAGGAATACATCTTCGAACATAATAATACCCAATATCATCTCTGTTTCCGGATTGGCCGTTCGTTTCAAATCCACGAGTACCTTGGCCACGATGGCACTGGAAGAGATGGTAGTTATACCTGCGATAATAAGTGCTTCTGCAACTGGGAAACCGGACATAAAACCGAATATTAATCCCAGCGTAAAGTTAATGCCGATGTAGATCGAGCCGCCAACTGCAATAGAGCGACCCGATTTAATTAAACGACCTACCGAGAATTCAAGTCCAAGGTAGAAGAGAAGGAACAGGATACCGATCCGGCCCATAAATTCAATAAAAGGCTGACTCTCAATAAAGCGGAAGTCCAGATGCCAGATTTTCATAGCATGTGGCCCAACAGCCATCCCGATCAGAATATAAAACGGAACGACCGAAAATCTTAGTTTTGCCGATAAAAGGCCGGCTGCCGCAATGAGCACAAGGGCCAGACCTACTTCGAATATCAAATGATCCATCTATTTACCCCCTTCCAGTCAGGAGGAGGGATTTAAACAGTTTCTGCTGATTGCGTTCGCCAACGGCTACTACCGTAGACTCTGCACTAATCACGACCTCCGGACCGGGGCTGATATGTTTTTTGTGATTCTTCTCTACAACGGCAATAACCGTTGCCCCTGAGTTTTGACGTACGTCCAGTTCACCAATAGATTTACCGATACATCCGTAGGATGGCTCAATTTTGTACCATTCAATAATCAGATCGTCAAACGTTACTTCAATATTTTCAAGCTGCTTTGGTTTATAGGTCAATCCACCAACGATGGCAGCAATCTGTCTTGCTTCATAGTCATCCAGCGTAATCATGGAGATGCTTTGGTCTGGATCATCGTACTCAAAATGGTACATTTCCCGGCGACCGTCATCGTGAATAATGACAATAATTTTATCTCCACTGCTCGTTTCAATCTGGAATTTCTTGCCGATTCCCGGCAAATCTGTTTCGCGTACATCCATGGATAGTATGCCTCCTTATATTGAAGGCTGGCCACAGAAGACAGGCTTATTTCCCGAAAATAGAATGAACTGTTGCGCTTAGGAACATTAAATGATGCGGGTAAACAGAGCCAGGGACTCCTGACACACAGCCTTGTGTTGTGAATTTTTAATGAAAATGGGGATAACAAAATAGACGTTAACAAATAGGTGTTGCCAAATAAAACTGATCGATATCTAACATTTGCTAAAAGGGCTAAAAGTTATGCACAAGCACACCGTCTCACAGACAGAGGTGTCTCCATGCAAAGCAACCTAAATTACGGTGTAACGGCTAGCTAAGAGCGTTCACGTAAATTGGTGCTATAGGGGTGGGAGATACATACATACTGGTGAATTTGATGGGTAGCAGAAATAATCTGCGTTTAAACAGACAAATCAACGGTTTAAAGGGCAGACGCGGTGTAGGAATTCGCAGCATTAGCAACAAAGCGAGCACAAGAAAGACAGGTTTGTTATGCGTGACCGCAATCAACTTCGACATGACTTGTGGGTACTTGCGAATGGCAGGTTTCTGCTGAGACTCCAATGTGTGGACAAGCACTTCCTTGTTGGAAGTCGTCTCAACGGTTACCTCGACAGCGGATTCCGACTGCATCGGAATAGGGAAGGACAACGCTTGGAATACACACAAAATGATAATAAAAGCGTAACGGAGTATTCTTGGTTGTTGTCTCATTTTGGCTTCCCCCCTTTTCCGTGAAACATACTGTTATAAAAATAATAACACATTTTTGTCTTAACTCCAAACAGATTGATAATATACTGAGAAATCATGACACGCTTTCCATCAATCCGCTTCGTATATCCCTATGGGCCTTGCCATATACTTTGAACAGGAAGGAAAGGAGTGATTCTTATGGAACTGTTCGCCGTATGGACCGATGTATCAGGGCAGGAGGAAGCAGATCAATTTTATCGTTGTGTGAAGGAAAAAACCAAAGGTTTACATATAAGTAAAAGAGGATTTCGGCTCACCTTCAAACATATTGACGGAAGAGCGGCCTGGGTGTGTAAAGGAAATGAGAATCACGCTGACTTCCAGCAGTGGCTGCCTCAGATCAGTGATTTGCTTGCCAATGGACTTGCAGATTTCATTATGGATACGCGTGAACGTATTATGGTGGAAGAGATGATCTCAAAGGCCTGCTCAGTCATGGATGAACATGAGGTGGAGAAGGTAAACCGGATATGCATGCCTTTATTATTCAATGGTGACTTGGATCAGCCAGGCCTGCGCGAGCGTCGCCGTAACACTTTGGCCAATGGATTGAAGCAGGATTTGGAAGAGGTGCATTTTTTTCATCTTGAGGGCATTCTTAATTTCCGGATTCGGCCATATAAGCAGGAACTTCATGAGCTGGTAGAATATGCGCTGGATGAATTCTGGATGGATCGTCAATATGAAGAGTTTATGGGGCTGCTCAAATATTTTGTGTTCTTTCAGGAGGCGAAAGTACCTCTTGTGCATTTGATACACAAAGGATTACATGAATTTCAAGTATTGGATGCTGCGCTTAATGTGCTGCCCGTACAAAAGGATGAACAGGTCGTCGTGGAGATGCCAGGACTTGAATTGGAAATGGATATCGAAGATATGATCGTGAGTACGCTGATCTCCATCTCACCTGAAAAGGTTATGCTGCATACACGCACTCCAGATCTGCCTATTATCTCTACGATCCGTCAGATTTTTGAAGACAAGGTGCAATTATGCCATCATTGTCCTGAGTGTGAAGTACTGCGCTCCGGATTGTTGACAGGTCTTGACGCAAGTGATATCGGCAATTATAATAACTGTTGATCCATGATTTATTTGAGTTGTTATGGAACAATAAACAAAAGCGTTGACAAAGACAAGAGCCATACGCACGGTCGGTGCAGAGAGAGGGAACCAGGCTGAAATTTCCTCCGGATGCCACGTTTGGTTTACCCCTTTGGAGCTGCAGTTTTGAAAGTGGATATAAATATTGCCTCTATAATACAGGTAGTCATCCATGAGTAAGGATATGCCGGGTCATGCCCGTTACCGTCATGCCAATGAGGGCTGTACTTCCAATATGGATGAAGCAGCTGAATTAGGGTGGAACCACGAGAGTATACAACACTCGTCCCTTTGCCGGGACGGGTGTTTTTTGCGTTCCTTTGCAAAAATCGCAGGAACAGCAATAGATTATCCATCCATGAAATACATGGACAGAGGTTGAATTTACAGGAGGAATGAGACAAATGGCAGTTAACATTAAACTACCCGATGGTTCAGTTCGTGAGTATGCCGACGGAAGCAGCATTGAAGATGTGGCAGCTTCGATCAGCAGCGGACTTCGCAAAAATGCCGTAGCCGGCAAACTGGATGGAATCGTAGTGGACTTGTCCACAACACTTCATGAGGGAGCATTGGTGGAGATCGTAACACTGGATTCATCAGAAGGTCTGGAAGTGATGCGTCACAGTACAGCTCACTTGCTCGCTCAAGCTGTGAAGCGTTTATATGGAAACAAAGAGGTACATCTTGGCGTTGGTCCTGTCATTGAAGATGGTTTCTACTATGATATGGATCTGGAGCAACCGCTCAATCCCGAAGATCTACAAAAGATCGAGAAGGAAATGGAACGTATTGTTAATGAGAACTTGCCAATTGTACGTAAGGAAGTTAGCCGCGAGGAAGCGATCAAAATCTTCGAAGAAGTGGGCGATCCTTACAAGCTCGAATTGATTCGTGACTTACCAGAAGACAGTGTTATCACTATTTATGAGCAAGGTGAATTCTTCGACTTGTGTCGTGGACCACACGTACCATCCACCAGCAAAATCAAAGTATTCAAACTGATGAATGTTGCCGGTGCTTACTGGCGTGGAGATAGCAAAAACAAAATGCTGCAACGTATTTACGGTACAGCTTTTGTGAAAAAAGCACAGCTTGATGAGCATTTGCACTTCCTGGAAGAAGCACGTAAACGGGATCACCGTAAATTGGGTAAGGAACTCGAAATCTTCACATTCTCCCAACTGGTTGGACAAGGCCTGCCAATCTGGTTGCCTAACGGTGCGAAGCTACGCCGGACGTTGGAGCGTTATATCGTGGATCTGGAAGAGAGCCTCGGATATCAGCATGTATACACACCGGTGCTTGGTAACGTTGAGTTGTACAAAACATCCGGACACTGGGAGCACTATCAGGAAGACATGTTCCCTAAAATGGTTATGGACAATGAGGAACTCGTTCTTCGTCCAATGAACTGTCCTCACCACATGATGGTGTACAAGTCCAGCATGCACAGCTACCGTGATCTGCCGATCCGGATTGCTGAGCTTGGCATGATGCATCGTTACGAAATGTCGGGCGCGTTGACAGGTCTGCACCGTGTACGTGCGATGACACTGAACGATTCTCACATATTCGCACGCCCGGATCAGATCAAGGAAGAATTTGCTCGTGTTATTGAGCTAATTCAAACGGTTTATAAAGATTTCGGCATTCACGAATATCGTTTCCGTTTGTCCTACCGCGATCCTCAGGATACCGAGAAATATTTCCAGAACGACGAGATGTGGGAGATGTCCCAACGCATGCTGCGTGAAGTTGTGGAAGAACTTAACCTTCCATTCTATGAAGCAGAAGGCGAAGCGGCATTCTATGGCCCAAAACTGGACGTTCAGATCAAGACAGCACTGGGCAAAGAAGAGACCTTGTCTACCGTTCAATTGGACTTCCTCTTGCCAGAGCGGTTTGAGCTTGAATATGTGGGAGATGATGGGCAGAAACATCGTCCGGTCGTTATCCACCGCGGTGTAATCAGTACGATGGAGCGTTTCACTGCATTCTTGCTGGAGAACTTTGCAGGGGCTCTGCCGCTGTGGTTGTCTCCTGTACAGGCGAAGGTTATTCCGGTATCCGGCAACTTCGATGACTATGCACGTGAAGTGGAAGCGAAGTTGAAACGTGCAGGTATTTCTGCTGAAGCGGATCTGCGTAACGAGAAGCTTGGTTATAAAATCCGTGAAGCACAGCTTGAGAAAATGCCTTACATGTTCGTCGTTGGTGAAAATGAACGTAATGCAGAGGGTGTATCTGTGCGGAAACGTGGAGAAGGCGATCTCGGCATGAAACCTGTGGACGAAATTGTAGCCCAACTTAAAGAAGAGATTGCAACAAGACTGGTGTAATCCTGAATTGTGGCTTCTATAATAGAAAACCGTTTGAATCATATTGGAGTAAAATCCAATGGTTCGGACGGTTTTTTGTTGTTTTAAGGTTTTCTGGACATCAAGTTTAAAAGCCTTAATAGGTGAAAAGTATAGAATTTTTTCATTTTGGAAAACCTTTGCAGTAAGGGGGAGGTTCTATAATGAAAAAGCAATTCTTAATTCAAAAGAAAAACATAAGGTTCATCATCTCTTGCTGTGTTGTGCTCTCTGGAATAGTCTTGGGCTGGAATCAGGCAGAAGCATATACCTTTGAAGAGGAAAATGAAGTCATGTATGTGGAGAATCGGCACAGCGAAACTTCAGATGAGCTTAAGGGCATACAGCCAGAAACGGCAGTGTATGAATACAGTGATCAGGCTCAACTTACAACCTTGGTATATATGGGCTTTTTATGGTCACCGCAGCCTATTGTCATTCCGCGACCGGAAATTCCAGAGAAGCACATCGCAGTTGACCCGTCCATGCCGGTGCTCGCTCCGCGAACAGAACAGGTGTTGGATACGCATAAGGTGACGGCTACGGGATACACTGCAGGGGTGGAATCAACCGGAAAAGGTCCAAAACATCCTCAATACGGAATCACGTATTCCGGTGTAAAGGTGCGCCGTGATAAAGAAACGGTATCAACGATTGCAGCTGATCCAAAGCTGTTTCCGCTGGGCTCCATTTTATATATTCCCGGTTACGGTTACGGCATCGTTGCTGATACGGGCTCGGCAATCAAGGGCAATAAAATTGATCTTTATTTCCCTACAACAAAGCAAGTGTATAAAGAATGGGGCAAAAAGGACGTCGAAGTACAGGTGATCAAACAAGGTGCCGGAAAATGTACTGAAAAAATGCTGGAAGAGTTATCCGAAGCCATCGATGTGTACAAATCCGTACCGGATGCATGGCTGGACAAGGCTGTTTAATGATGAATTTTAATACATGAATAACGTACGCTCACTCTTCACATAATACTCTCTGGGGACAAACCCCGCGTTGCAGACATGCAATGTAAATATGAAGAGAGAGGTGATCGTTGTGGCTAAGAAATCCCAAGGATTCCAAACACCAAACGAGAAGTACAATGAGGAGTTTGGACAAGAAAATGTAGCAAGCAAAGTAAAACAATCCGAGCAAAACAAAGTACAGGAAAATTTCAAAACACCTGATGAAAAATTCAATGCTGAATTTGGTGTGGAAAACACAGGTCAAACAGGGCAAACAAGCCAAGTCGGCAAAGCAGGAAAATTTCAAAAATAAATAAAGTTTCAGCACCCTGGACATTAGCTCCAGGGTGTTTTTAATATTTTACATAAATATCCTTCCGTCTCCGTCTGGAGACCGAGATCAATTCCATCTGCCGCCGCTGTTAACCAAACCTTGTCTGATGTAAACTGGATACAGAATACAGACAAAGGAGACATGAGCGATGAAACGATCTACGCGTGACCGTTGGTGGGTTGGCATTCCTCTTATTGCGATTGGCGCAATAATTTTGTTCAGGCAATTGGGCTATGACATAGATATAGGGTACATGTTCAGAACATATTGGCCGTTATTTTTGATTTGGTGGGGTGTAAAAGGTATAACCGAAATTCGGCGCAATGGGAGTCATGCATTGATTGGACCCGCCATTGTACTGGCGATTGGTGGATACTTCTTGGCACGCAATCTGGGGTGGATTGATTACTCCATGGGTGAGTTCATTCGCTACCTAATTCCGGTAATGCTGATTGGTGGGGGATTGTTTGTTCTGATCGGACCCCGTCGTCGTGACCGGAAACACCATGACCAAGTGACACCGCCTCCTCCACCGGAGCCACCTTATAAGCCATTGTCCCCTGAGGACCTGGAAATGCCGTCTTCGTTTGACGAACAGTTCGAGAAAACATTTGGCAAACCGGAACAGGAACAAAAGAATGATTCACATGGCTCATTTTATACAGATAAAGAAGACCCTAAAACACACGGACATCAACACCATCATAAACATCAACATCATCATCACAAGCATAAAGGTTACGGTTCAAATAAAAAGGCATATGAAACATTTGATGACGATGACCACTATGATGATGATCCGAATTATTATGGTGGCCATGGGAATACGATTAACAAATCGGCATTTATCGGTGATATGTATATGGGACAGGAAGTGTTCTCCCTGAAACCGATGAACATTTCGGCATTTATTGGCGATACGGTGATTGATTTGACGAAGGCACAAATACCTTATGGTGAGACGAAGATTAACATTTCCTCTTTTATCGGGGATGTGAAAGTATTTGTTCCGGAAGATATGGATCTCGGTGTGACTGTGACGACGAACTCCTTTATTGGAGACATGTCGCTGTTAAATCAAAAACGGGGCGGATTCCTAAGCAGTGCTCAGGCTGAAACGGCGCATTATCGCGAAGCAGGAAAAAAAGTACGGATTGTCGTTAGTGTGTTTATTGGAGATGTCAAAGTGAACAAGGTGGGTTAACGCATGATTCGAACGATTCTCAAAGCAAATAAGTGGGAACTGATGATGTATTTTGCGCTGACCGGACTCATTACTTTGGGCGGGTTTTACTTGCTGTACGGGGAAGTGCTGATGGGAACAGGGCGTCAGCGTGCGTGGACCTATGTTGCTGTTGTGCTCCTGGCTACCGTAATCACGGGCTACATTGCCGCCTTACGGCTTCAACGCAAGATTGATCTTCTGGATCTCAACATGCTGAAAGTGTCCAAGGGCAATCTCGCTGTTCGTATGCCTGAGGCAGATGATGCCTCCTTTGGGCGGGTATATCAGGAATTCAATGTCATGATGGATTCGATTGAGAAAAAAATGAGGTTGCTTCAGCGGCTTGGTGAGCAGGAAGTCATTGAAAAGGAACAGGCATCTGAACGTGCTGTAATTGAAGAGCGTAAACGGATGGCAAGAGATTTGCATGATACGGTCAGCCAGCAGCTTTTCGCCATGCATATGTCGGCTTCCTCCTTACCACGTCTGCTGGAGATGAATCCCGAGCATGGCAGCAAAGTGCTGGATCAACTTATTCAGATGTCGCATATTGCCCAGCGGCAGATGCGTGGGCTTATCGCTCAGCTTCGCCCAGTGGAGTTGGAGGGAAGAAATCTTGGAGAAGCGCTGGATAGCTGGTTCCCGGATTATTGCAGGCAGAATGGTTTAAAAGGAGTGAAAGAGCTGGAACTGGATGGCGGAATTTCCGATGCCATCGAGCACCAGCTGTTTCTTGTTATTCAGGAAGCGGTCGCTAATGTGGTCAAACATGCGGAAGCGGGTCTGGTCAGTCTATCCATACGAGAGAGTGAACATCAGATCAGCATGAGCATTAGCGATGATGGTCAAGGGTTTTTACAGCAAGCAGAACGGCCTGGTTCATACGGATTATCAACGATGCGTGAACGGGCAGAGAAGCTTGGGGGTCAGGTTCAGATTATATCGAAGCCGGGAGCGGGGACGACGGTGCGGGTATTTATCCCGAAATTCCCGAAAGAATCAGAGGGGGAAACGGAATGAGCGTGAAAGTGAATGTAATGATTGTAGATGATCATGATATGGTGCGAATGGGGTTGAAAACGTATCTTATGTTGGAACCCACATTTCATGTGATGGGGGAAGCAAGTAACGGACAGGATGCATTGAATAAACTTCGCAAGCTGGGAGAAAACGAACTGCCTGACCTGATTCTTATGGACTTGATGATGCCGGTGATGAATGGTGCGGAAGCGACTCAAGCAATCATGACTGAATTTCCGGGGACGAAAATTGTAATGCTGACCAGTTTTCTGGAGGATGACCTTGTGGTACAAGCGATTGAAGCCGGAGCAGTCAGTTATGTGCTGAAGACGGTATCTGCTGAAGAGTTAATCTATGCTCTGCAAGGAGCATACCGAGGTATGCCTGTAATGACAGGCGACGTATCACAGGCATTGACCCGTGGTATCAGGCAGCGCACAGCAAGAGAGAACGAATCCGGCTTGACGGAACGGGAAAAAGAAGTGCTTTTGCTGATTGCAGAGGGCAAGACCAATAAGGACATCGGGGAAGAACTACATATTAGTATCAAAACCGTCAAAACCCATGTGAGCAATCTGCTGATGAAATGTGAAATGGACGATCGGACACAGCTGGCAATCTACGCTCATCGTCAGGGTTGGGTGAAGAATAAGGGTTAGAATGCAGATTTGGCGGGAAAAATGTTCTATAACAGCGTGCTTTTATCTCCTTTTTAATTGTTTTTAAGGTACGGTTAAGGTTTAAAGTACAAAATAAGGACAGTTAAAGAATATCTCTTGTGAAGAAGAGATTGGGAGGTAGAGAGGCATGGACGAACGTAATTACAGAGCGAACCGTCAAGACGAGGAAAATGAAACTAAACAAGCGGAGAATCGCAATTCATCCGGGACGGACGATTCCTCCTATTATTATTCTTATGGACCTTTTCAGTCCGTGAATCAGGAAGATACAGCAAGTCATAATGGGGAACTTAATCAACGTGAAGAAGGAAATGTAGAGATTACAAGACCTGACCCCGTGAAGCCCGTACCTACTTACTACAGTAATTACAGTAACGAATCATCTGATCAAGCCAATACGTCCTCCAGAGGCGGCGGCAATGGTTCAGGTGGCAACGGAGGAGATCAGGGGAACGGCGGCAAGAACAATGGCAATTGGAATTATAATAACCGTCGGCCGCGTTCTTCCGTAAGATCGCTCCTGTTCTCTTTCATCGCCGGGATGCTGGTCATTACAGTGCTGATGTACACAGCGGACAGAACAAACATGTTTACACCACAGGAAGCGCTGACAAGTGCAGAAAATGAAAGCTCCAGTCAGTCATCTTCTCCTACCAATACAGGTAGCAGCAATAACGTAACAGCGTCACTACTGCCAACGGGCAAAGAGGATGTATCCTCAGTAGTAACGAGTACAAGTCCGGCTGTCGTCAAAATCGAAACACTTGCCAAGCAGTCTACACGCAGCAACAGCCAGGGTGGTTCGACGATGAGTGATCCATTGTACCAATACTTCTTTGGTAATGGAAGCAATGGCGGAACAGATAGCTACCAAGGCCAAAATCAGCAGCAACAGCAACAAAGCAGCAATCAATTGGTTCCACTCGGCATTGGTTCCGGATTTATTTTTGACAAAGAAGGTTACATCCTGACGAACCAACACGTGGTTCAAGGTGCAGATGTGATTCAGGTAACGCTGGAGAACAACAGCAAACCGTATGAAGCGAAATTGCTGGGAAGCAGCTTTGACCTTGACCTTGCTGTATTGAAAATCGAGAAAAACAGCGGCGATGATGCTTTCCCTGTCGCTCCACTGGGTGATTCCAACAGCACACAAGTGGGTGAATGGCTTGTAGCTATTGGTAACCCGGAAGGATTTGAACACACAGTCACTGCAGGTGTATTGAGTGCAAAAGAACGTACGATCAGCATTCCGGACGAAGAAACAGGCAAAACCCGTGAGTACAGCCACTTGTTACAAACGGATGCTTCCATCAATCCTGGTAACTCCGGTGGACCATTGCTTAACCTGAATGGTGAAGTCATTGGTATGAACGTTGCGGTTAGCGCGGATGCACAGGGTATTGGGTTTGCCATTCCTTCGAGTGTAATCTCGGATGCGGTTAAATATCTGAAAGAAAACAAAGAAGTTCCCAAAGAGCCCGTACCGTTCATTGGTGCATCTCTGATGGCCCTCACACCTGAAGTGGCTAAACAGATGGGAACGGACATCACTGAAGGTTCAGTTGTAGCCAGCACGATTTATCAATCCCCTGCTTACCAAGCAGACCTGCGTGCTTATGACATCATCACAGGTGCCAATGGTACAGCGTACAACACCAGTCAGGATTTGATTGATTTCATTAAGAAACAGGAAATCGGCAGTGAAGTGACACTGAATGTTGTTCGGGACGGCAAAAAAATGGATGTAAAAATCAAAATCGGCAACAAAAATGATTACGATACTACACAAACGACGGATCAACAACAACAGCAACAACAACCATAAAGCCGAAACATGGGTTATAGAATAAGGTTTAGAAGAGCGGAAGGGTTCGAGGGCCCTTTCGCTTTTTTTGCACTATATACGTTTCTACTCCATTAAGGTCTGACTCGCAAAGCAACAAGGTGTTTGGAAAGATGCAGATTGCGCTTTTGGCTGTTACAATAAGATTAAAAACGTTAAGGGATAAAGGAGAAAGACCATGCGCTCAACTATTCTGATTGTTGATGATGATGAAAAAATTGTGTCCATGCTTCGGCGGGGACTTGCTTTTGAAGGATATGATGTACAGACAGCTTCGAATGGGGCGGAGGGCCTCAGTAAGCTGATGGATAAAGAGCCGGATATCGTGGTTCTTGATGTCATGATGCCGCAAATTGACGGGTTTGAAGTATGCCGTAGACTCAGAGAAGCGGGGAGCAAAGTGCCCGTGCTAATGCTCACTGCCAAAGATGAAGTACAGAGCCGGGTAATCGGGCTGGATACAGGTGCAGATGATTATCTCGTGAAGCCGTTTGCGCTTGAAGAACTGTTGGCTCGTGTTCGTGCCTTATTGCGTCGTAAAGCGGATATAGCAGACACGCCTGATAATCGACTAATGTATGAGGATATTATTCTGGATAATGATTCTCGTGAGGTGTTGCGTGACGGTCAGCGTCTGGAACTGACTGCCAAGGAGTTCGAATTGCTGAATCTGTTCATGCAAAATCCGAAACGTGTGCTGTCCCGTGATCTGATTATGGATAAAATCTGGGGTTATGATTACAGTGGTGAGTCCAATGTGCTCGAAGTGTATATTGCCATGCTCAGACAAAAAACCGAAGAATACGGCGGCAAACGTTTGATCCAGACCATCCGGGGAGCCGGCTATATTTTGAGAGGTGACTCCTGACATGTCCATTCGGTTAAGATTAACCGCGTGGTATTCTGGCATCTTGGCAGCCGTGCTCATTTTTTGGGGAGTTGTGATCTACGCTTTTGTTTATTTTAATACGTATCAAGAAGTGGAACAGCAACTGAAAGATAAAAGTGAACGAATTACGAATCAGATTGGTGTCAATCCACTTTCACAATCGCTGGACCTGGACCCTTTTACGGAAAGCCAGCTTCAGGAAGCTCAGATATATATCCAGTTGTGGGACTACCAGAGCAGATCTGGTAAAATCTCAGGCAATATGGAGAAACTTCAGATTCAATTTCCCGTTGTGAAATCCAATGAGATCCAGAAAAAGCGTGGAATATCCAAGATCTATGTGAATGGGACCCCTTTCTTGGTGAATCAACAGCCCCTGTCTCTTCAGGGAACCAATGAAATAAGGGGGCTCCTTCAAGTCGGCGCCAATGTTAGTTCCCAGGAACGACTGTTGGAAGCTTTACGAAATATTCTGGTTTTTGGCTGGCTTGTCGCAATGGCGCTTGCCATTACTTCGGGGCTGATTCTGGCTCGCAAATCCATGCGTCCGCTCGTCAATGTGATTGATGCAGCCAATCAGATTCAGTCTGGGGATGACCTTAGTGTGCGTATTCAATATACGGGTCCCATGGATGAGATTGGACGTCTGATTGAAACAGTCAATAATATGCTTGAACGAACAGAGCTGTCATTCAGAGGGCTCGAGGAGACGAATAAAGCTCAGCGCAGATTTGTATCTGATGCCTCGCATGAGCTGCGTACACCGCTGACCACGATCCGTGGAAATGTGGACTTCCTTAAGAAGCTGTGGGATCAGGAGAGCACGGACCGACCGAATCTGGACGAAGAAACGGTTAAACAAATGTCGCTCGAAGCGATAGAGGACATGGCGGATGAAGGAAAACGGATGAGTAGACTGATCAGTGATATGCTGTCTTTGGCCAGAGCCGATACAGGACAGAAAATCGAACTGAATCCGATCCCGTTGCAGATTCTGGTACAGGAAGTGGCTCGCAGGTCGCAATTCCTTGATCATCAGGCAGACTGGCGTCCAGGAGATCTATCAATTCTGAATGGCATATATGTGAACGGCAGCAAGGACTATTTGCAGCAGATGTTGTTTATTTTTATCGAGAATGCCTTTAAGTACACTCCAGATGGTTCGGTTACGCTTGATGCAATACTTTATAAAGGTCAGGTAGGACTACGCATCAGTGATACGGGAATCGGAATGGATCGGGATGAAGTGCCATTTATCTTTGACCGGTTCTATCGGGCGGATGAGTCGCGCGGTGCCACACCAGGTATAGGTCTGGGGCTGTCGATTGCCAAGTGGATTATAGAGGAACACCAAGGGTCTGTTGAGGTTGTAACCAGACGTGGAGAAGGAACGACCTTTATCATTTGGTTGCCGGTTGTCTTTGCTCCGCCTATCGAATAAGGTTATAATAGACAGGACTGCAATTACATCGGCTATCTTTGCCGAGAAAGAAAGCGGGTGGCAACCAAGTGGAAGTACTGCGAATTTCGCCGCGGGGATATTGTTACGGAGTTGTGGATGCGATGGTGCTCGCGCGCCAGGCGGCACGCAATCTGGACCTACCACGGCCTATTTATATATTGGGTATGATTGTGCATAACCAACATGTGACGGACTCTTTTGAAGATGAGGGCATTATTACACTGGACGGACCGAACCGGATTGATATTTTGAGCCAGGTAGAGAGCGGAACAGTGATCTTTACAGCCCATGGTGTATCTCCGGAAGTGCGCAAGATGGCACGTGATAAAGGTTTGACTACAGTGGATGCAACATGTCCGGATGTAACCAAAACCCATGACCTTATTCGGGAGAAGACGGCTGAAGGGTATGACATTATCTATATCGGGAAAAGGAACCATCCAGAGCCGGAAGGTGCGGTTGGTGTTGCACCCGATCATGTTCATCTGATCGAGAAGGAAGAGGAGATTGACGGACTGAACGTACCTCCTGGCAAAATCCTTATCACAAATCAGACAACGATGAGTCAATGGGACATCAAACACATTATGAGCCGTCTTCTGGAGAAGTATCCAGGCGCAGAGATTCATAATGAGATATGCTTGGCTACCCAAGTCCGTCAGGAAGCTGTAGCGGAACAGGCAGGGCAGGCAGATCTGGTCATTGTTGTAGGTGATCCTCGCAGTAATAACTCCAACCGCCTTGCACAAGTATCGGAGGAAATTGCGGGTGTAACGGCATATCGTGTATCAGATGTGGCTGAGATACAGCAGGAATGGCTAAAAGGTGTGAATAAGGTGGCGGTTACTTCAGGCGCTTCTACGCCAACTCCGATCACGAAGGAAGTCATCCTGTATCTGGAGCAGTATGAACATGACAAGCCGGAAACATGGGAAATCAAACGTACGGTGAATATGAGCAAGCTACTGCCTCCTGTAAGGGAAAAGACTCGTACGACGTAAACAAAACATTAATATAAGAATCTTGCAGCACAGAGCCGAATTCCGGTGACTGACTGTAGGATTCTTTTTTTTGAAGGGGATAAGAGTCGGCTTGACTGAAAAGGGTGAATATGTTATATTTACTTTAGTGGATAAAAGCTTAAAAGCGAACAAGCGTTTAAGTGGAGAAGAGTTTTGAGGATTAAATCAGACGCGCTTAGGCGCTCTCATACAAGGAAGGATGGGAATTATAATGATCGTTATCGCAGGTAAAGCTACTCCGGAGGAACATATTCAGGATATCGTCGCTACAATTGAAAAGGAAGGACTTCAGGTCCATATCTCGCGTGGAGAGGACCGCACTATCATTGGCCTTATTGGTAAAGTAGAACCGAAAATGGCTGAGCATCTCCGTCAAATGAAAGGTGTAGAGAATGTCGTCAAGATTTCGAAGTCCTACAAATTGGCAAGCCGTGATTTCCATCCTCAAGATACTGTTATCTCCATCAAAGGTGTAGATATTGGCGGGAAAGAACTCGTCGTTATGGGCGGACCGTGTGCGGTTGAATCAGCTGCACAGATTGATGAGATTGCCGGACTGGTTAAGGCTGCCGGTGGACAGGTGCTTCGCGGTGGTGCATTTAAGCCACGTACAGGTCCGTACAGCTTCCAAGGAACGGGTGTTGAAGGCCTGATCATGATGGCAGAAGCAGGTAAGAAACATGACCTGTTGACGATTACAGAAGTCATGACGCCTGAATATGTGGATATCTGTGCCGAGTACGCAGACATTCTGCAAGTAGGTACACGTAATATGCAGAACTTCGATTTGTTACGTAAATTGGGTGAGTGTGGCAAACCGGTATTGCTGAAACGTGGCTTCAGTGCAACTTATGATGAGCTGTTGAATGCCGCTGAATACATTCTTGCGGGTGGCAACCCGAATGTAATGCTGTGTGAACGTGGTATTCGTACATTCGAATCCTACACACGTAATACGCTCGACCTCTCGGCCATCCCTGTCTTGCAGTCTCTCAGTCATCTACCAGTCATTTCGGACCCAAGTCATGGTACGGGTCGCCGTGAGCTGGTTGAACCAATGACAAAGGCTTCTGTTGCTGCTGGTGCTAACGGCCTAATTATCGAAATGCATACAGACCCCGATAACTCCATGACGGGTGACGGCGTGCAGTCTCTGTTCCCTGACCAATTTGCCAACCTGCTTCAGGATCTGGAGAAATTGGCACCAATCGTCGGTAAAACATTCAACACAGCCAAACAACCGGCGGAGTTCTTTCCGGCACGAGTTGGCGTATAACTGATCTTAATAGTATAGGTAATATAGTTCACCCGGGCATCTGCCCTGGCTCCGTTCAATGAGAATGGGGCTAGGACAAAATGTCCGGTTTTTGTGTTATTTGAGCTTTGAACGCATTTATTAATCATAGGTGATAAGAAACATTTATGATGTAATGTTATTTCCATAATTTAGGCTAAATATAGCCCTGCTTTACCGCATTAAACCAGTTAAATATAGTGTATATACGTTGTTAAGTGAAATAAATAGGTTTATAAAATGTGAGCATAGCTTACATAGTCGCAAAAAATACCTTACATAAGTATTGACGATGTCACATTTGAGATTTTATAATGACGACAGAAAAAAATTCGAATATGGACATTTTCTTAGCGGGGTTGTTTAATGTTCGGAATATTTGGGAGGACGAATACATGTCGGTTGAAAACGTATTGAAATCAATTCAAGAGAACAACATCGAGTGGGTAGATTTTCGTTTTGTAGATTTATCCGGTCGTGCGCACCACATCTCGTTACCAGCTTCGGCAGTTGACGCAGACACTTTTGTAAATGGGGTAGCCTTTGATGGTTCTTCTATTCAAGGTTTCCGCGGAATTGAAGAGTCCGATATGGTTATGATTCCAGATCCTGAAGCGACTTTTGTCGATCCGTTCACAGCACACCCTACATTGAATGTTATGTGTGATATCTTCACTCCGGATGGCGAGCGTTATGAGCGTGACCCACGCGGTATCGCAGTCAAAGCGGAAGAATTCCTGAAAGAAAGCGGAGTAGGTACAGCAGCATTCTTCGCACCTGAATCCGAGTTCTTCATCTTCGACGATGTACGTTATGAGAGCGGCACGAACAGCTCTTCCTATTTCGTAGATTCCGAAGAAGCTTCTTGGAACACCAACCGTAAGGAAGATGGCGGTAACCTGGGCTTCAAAGTTCGCACTAAAGGCGGATATGTTCCTGTAGCTCCAGTGGATACACAACAAGATATTCGTAGTGAAATGTGTCGCATTTTGGAAGAAGCAGGCCTGTCGATCGAACGTCACCACCACGAAGTGGCGACAGCTGGTCAAGCCGAAATCAACTTCCGTTTTGATACGTTGAAGAAAACAGCAGATAACCTGCTTGTATACAAATACATCGTGCATAACACTGCACGTCAATATGGTAAAGTAGCAACATTCATGCCAAAACCACTGTTTGGTGACAATGGTAGCGGAATGCACGTTCACCAATCCATCTTCGATGGTGATTCCCCATTGTTCTATGACAAAGCGGGATATGCAAACCTGAGCGAAATGGCTCTGCACTACATCGGAGGAATTTTGTACCACGCTCCAGCTTTGATTGCTTTGACTAACCCTAGTACGAACTCATTCAAACGTCTCGTACCTGGTTATGAAGCACCGGTTAACCTGGTTTACTCCAAAGGTAACCGTTCGGCAGCAGTACGTATTCCGGTTGCAGCTGTGACACCAAAAGGTTGCCGTATCGAGTTCCGTACACCGGACTCCACAGCTAACCCTTACCTGGCATTCGCTGCAATGCTGATGGCGGGTCTGGATGGTATCAAACGTAAAATCAACCCAACTGAGCTTGGATATGGTCCACTCGACAAAAACATCTATGATTTGTCTGATGCAGACAAAGAAAATATCCGCAGTGTGCCGGCTTCCCTGGAAGAAGCGCTTGACGCTCTGGCAGCGGACAACGAATTCTTGACTGAAGGCGGCGTCTTCACGAAAGAATTCATCGAAAACTATATCAACCTCAAACGTGACGAAGCGAAAGCAGTAGCAATTCGCATTCATCCGCATGAGTACAGCCTCTACTTCGACTGCTAATCCAGTCGGAACAGAAACTGTTCCCAATGTAAAGCCTCCGGGACTCGCTCTCGGAGGCTTTTCCTTGAATTAAACAATGTAGTGCATTAACTTTGCAGGGTGATAAAGGAATTTGATAACCCTGATTCGCAGCTTCGGTGCTTATTGCCCTTGAAGCTGATAGGGAATACTGATATCATAGCGATAATATTTACTTCATATGTCAGCTACGGATGGAAAGGGCGGGGGATTTTGTGACAAAGAGAGCGTATAATTTTAATGCAGGACCTGCGGCGTTGCCACTTGAGGTTCTGGAGCGTGCTCAGGCAGAATTTGTTGATTTTCGGAATACAGGAATGTCGATTATGGAGATGTCTCACCGTGGAGCGGTGTATGAATCTGTACATAATGAAGCTCAGGAGCGTTTGTTGTCTCTGCTAGGCAATCCTAAAGGATACAAAGTCCTTTTCCTGCAGGGCGGAGCCAGCACTCAGTTCGCCATGCTGCCGATGAACCTGCTCGGGGAAGGGCAGACAGCCAGTTACGTCATGACAGGAAGCTGGGCCAAGAAGGCACTGTCTGAGGCGAAACTGATTGGGGAGACGCAGATCGCTGCATCTTCCGAAGCGGATAAATATATGAATTTGCCGGATGTGTCGAATCTTAGCTTGCCGGATCGCACAGCTTATGTTCATTTGACGTCTAACGAAACAATTGAGGGAACACAATTCAAGTCATTCCCGAATACCGGTTCAGTTCCACTTATTGCCGACATGTCGAGTGACATCTTCTGCAAACCGTTTGATCTTAATCAATTCGGCATGATCTATGCAGGTGCACAGAAGAACTTGGGTCCATCAGGGATTACGGTTGTTATTGCTCGCGAAGAACTGGTTAGTGAATCTCCTAAAACGATTCCGACAATGCTTCGTTATAGTACACATGTGGATAACAATTCTCTCTATAATACACCACCGTCCTTCTCCGTATACATGGTGAATGAGGTTCTGAAATGGATCGAGGAACAAGGTGGATTGGCTGGAATTGAACAGAAGAACATGAAGAAAGCAGATTTGCTCTATAATGCGATTGATTCCTCCGGAGACTTCTACCGCGGTTGCGTAGATCCGGCAGATCGTTCCCTGATGAATGTGACCTTCCGCCTGGCTAACGAGGAGTTGGAGAAACAGTTTATCAAGGCTTCAGAGCAAGAAGGTTTTGTTGGTCTGAAAGGGCATCGGAGTGTCGGTGGCCTGCGTGCTTCCATTTACAATGCGGCTCCATATGAAAGTGTTAAAGCACTTACGGACTTCATGAGCCACTTCCAGAAGACAAATGGATAAATAATCTGGCAGCGAGTTGTGAATTCAAGTATTCACACTTGTGCTTTACCAGAGCCTTCCACATTGACGTGTGGAGGGCTTTTCTTTAAGATTAGAGAATTGTCGTTTACATGAAATGAAAAGGAGATTGAACACATATGGCTTTACATATCGTTCTGGTTGAACCGGAGATTCCGGCAAATACAGGCAATATTTCTCGTACATGTGCGGCTACCGGCACACATTTGCATCTCGTGCGTCCACTCGGATTCCGTACGGATGATGCCACGCTGAAACGCGCAGGTCTGGATTACTGGCATGCCGTTCATATTGAATATCATGATTCGTTTGCTGAGGTTCGGGAACAGTATCCAGAAGGGCGTTTTTTCTACGCAACCACGAAGGCGAAAAACCGTTATAGCGATTTTAAGTTTCAAGATGGAGATTTTCTGGTATTCGGTAAGGAGACAAAAGGTCTTCCTCCAGAATTAATTGCTGCTAATCCAGATACTTGTATGAAAATGCCAATGTCAGGTGATGTCAGATCATTAAACTTGTCAAACTCAGCAGCCATCATTGTGTATGAGGCATTGCGTCAACTTAATTTCCCGGGTCTTGATTAGTCTAATTCGCTTATAAGTGACGGTTAGAATTCGCTAAAAAAACATTTTTCAAAAAAAAGGACAAAAAATGTTTATTTCCAGCAGGATTCGACAAAATCTTGGCGAATTAATAAACATAGTACAAATGTACCTAGAAATTTAGAGTAAGATAGGAGAGGTGTGCCGTAGCTATGAAGCCAGCTGGAGTCGTTCGCAAAGTTGACCAATTGGGTAGGATCGTATTGCCTAAATCTTTGCGTAAAAGGTATCAAATGAATGAGGGAGATCCTGTAGAGATCTTAGTACAAGGGGACCATATCATTCTAGAGAGATACCGTCCAAAATGTATTTTTTGTGGATCGATGGAAGAAGTCAATGAGTTCAAAGAGCGTTACATATGCGCACAATGTTTAGATGAAATGACCCAGCTTCCACAGCACGGGTAAAATAAAAAGTATCATGACCTCTAAAGGTCATGATACTTTTTTTGTGTGGAAAAACCATGTCCACTTCTAGTTTACCGGGATTAAACGAATGGAGTCAGCTATTAGTGTTGTACTCCATCACCCAATATTTCTCCCCGGGTGTACCTTCTTCAATGACTTTTTTCCAACCCTGTCGTTCGTAAAAGCCAATTGCTTTATGATTATCAGATACACATTTCAATCGAACAGGCTGCTGCATGAGTGAAATTGACGCATCAAGTAAGCGTGAACCTGTACCCCCGCCGTTAAAACCGGGATGAATAAACAGAAGGTGGATAAAGTTCTCGGGAAGGTACAGCGAAGCGAAGCCGAGAAGCTGTCCATCTTCATTTTCAGCCACGAGGATATGCTCACCCACGGTATCTGTATCAAAATCCTGCAGAGACAGTTCTTCCGGCTTAGCCCAGTGGAATCGGGCACGTCGCGACTCCAGATAAATGTTTCTCAACTCCGCATAATCTGCATGAGTGGCTGGCCGTATAATCAAATGTTCCCCTCCAGAATAGGCAGTATATCCGACCATACATTGTCAAGAATGGCTTGCATATTTTGTTCATCACTATTGATGGCAACGACGGACTCCAGCTCCGGTAGGATAACGCATAGTTGCCCATTGGCGCCATCGGCACGGTAAGCGTTATGGGAACATCTCCAGAATTGATATCCATAACCTTGTCCCCAGTCGCCGTCTCCTGGTGTGGGAATCTGTTGTGTTGTCGCTAATCGGATCCATTCCGCAGGAATGAGCTGCTTGCCATTCCAGTGGCCCCCCTGAAGCAACAGTTGACCGAATCTACCTAATTCCTCGTTGGTGAGCTGCAGGCCCGCACAGCCCAATGTAATGCCCAAGGGAGAAGTCTCCCACTCTACATTCGTAATGCCCAATGGCTCGAATAGCCGGGGAATCAGATAGTCCTTAACGGTTTGACCGCTGGCAGCCTGAAACATGGCGGAGATCATAAACGTATCTGCACTGCTGTATGTAAACGTTTCACCAGGAATTCTATCCAAAGGAAGGGACATGTAATATTTCGCCCAATCTTTCTCAGGCAGGGTGGCTCGCTCTTCTGCCCATAACACAGGTACGTCATGCCCCGATGACATTCGCAGCAAATCGTACAGGGTGAGTTCCGCAGGAGGGAAGGCTGTTAAATGGGAAGCGGGTGTTGGTGATGTGAAGTAGTCCCCAAGTTTGGATTCAAGTGTAAGTGTGCCCTCATCCAAAGCCAGTCCAATCGCCATACAGGTGAACGATTTGCTGACAGAGTGTTGTAAGCGGCGCATATCGCTAGTGCGATCCCACGCTCCGATTGTAACCCCTTTCTGCAATACCCGAACAGAATGAACGTTTAACTGCTGCTCATCAATATGTTGAACAAAAGAATTAATAATACTCAGCATCTTAACATCCTTTCTAAAAAAGAAGATAAATAAAAGAAATTTTGCTGTTGGTGAAACGTTTCCGCAATCTGGATCAAAAATTAGAACTTATGTTATTACAAACGAGGTTCAATGTCAATGAATAGGTGCAAACGGTTACTTAAAGGAAAAAGTTTTATATTAAAAGTGCCTTTTGACGCAAATTTTATCACGAAAAATCAGTTTTTTAAGAAAAAAGCGCGAAATTTGTAAAAAGGTTATTGACAGGGTTTGTACTTCGGGATTATGATTTATTCGAAACGATTCGAAGAAATCGCTTCCACGTAAAATGTGTTGTATTCAAGTCCAAGTAAATCAACGTTGGCTATGTTTTGAAACGATTCGAGAAAATCGTTTCGATAACCGAGCGAAATACGGGGGAATCACTGGAAGTTGCAACAAAAAGGCAGAGAAACAGAAGTATACAGACAGCAGCCGGCGATGAAAGGGGTTACATATGGCGCATATAACGATCGAAACCGGATCGCCTACGTTATGCATGAATACAAGCATACATGTAGTGTCCAGTGACTCCGGAGACACTTCAGGCGGTACGCTATATTTGCTGCATGGGGCAGGCGATAATGCAAGTACATGGCAACGTTTGACTACAATTGAAATGTACGCGCAACAATATGGCTGTACCATCATTATGCCGGAAGCGAACCGAAGCTATTACACCGATATGGAATACGGCCTGAATTACTTCCATTACATCACTCAGGAGCTGCCTGAATTCTGCAGGCGTCAGCTCAATCTCAATACAGACCCGGCAAAGACTTTCGTCGCCGGTCTATCCATGGGTGGGTACGGTGCATTGAAATGTGCACTGACATATCCCGAGAGGTACCGCAAGGCGGTGTCCTTATCAGGTGTAACTGATATTCAGACCCGGCTTCACGATCCAGAAATGCCATCAGGCATGATCAAGGAAATGAAAGCGGTTTTTGGAGAACGGTTACAGGTAAAACCTGATCAGGACCTGTACGCACTGTCTGCCAAGCTGTTGAAGCAAGGTGGAGATTTACCGGATATTCTGAGTTGTTGTGGTGATATTGATCCGTTTGTGGATATGAATCGCAAATTCGCGGAATACATGCAGGAAACGGATTTTGAGTTTCAGTATGTGGAGACACCGGGTACCCATGAATGGAGATTCTGGGAGCAACACCTGAGAACAATGTTTGATTTTCTGTATAACGACAAGACCAAAGTAGAGTGAGGAGATGCAATTTGAAACCTGCAGCCGAAGGACCTAGCAAAAAGCTGAAGGGAAACTTGAAAGGCAATTCGCTCTGGAGTGAAATCTGGAAGCACAGAATGACGTACACCCTGCTTATTCCAGGGCTCGTCTGGCTGATCCTGTTTGCCTACATGCCAATGGGTGGCCTGTCTCTTGCGTTTAAAGACTACAAGGCAAACCTGGGGATCTGGGGAAGCCCATGGAGCGGATTTGAGAATTTCAAATACGTTTTCCGGGATCCAACCTTTATTGACGCGGTATGGCGGACGCTGTACATCAACATTCTAAAACTGATTATTCAGTTCCCGTTCCCGATTATTCTTGCCCTGTTGCTGAATGAGTTGCGGATGCGTAGAGGGAAGAAGTGGTTCCAGACGGTTCTTACGTTCCCTCACTTCCTTTCATGGATCATCGTATCCGGGGTAGTCATCAACGTCCTGGCTTATGACGGACTGGTAAACAGCGCACTTGGTTTGCTTGGATTGCCAACCATTAACTTCCTCGGTTCCGAGTCCAACTTTGTACCGATGCTGCTGTTGACGGACATTTGGAAATCAAGTGGATGGGGTGCGATTATCTTCCTGGCTGCCATTTCCGGTATCGATCAGGATCAGTATGAATCAGCACAGATTGACGGAGCATCCCGTATGCAACAGATGTTCCGCATCACATTGCCAAACATTCTTCCTACAATCACCGTCATGTTCATCCTGTCGGTTGGTGGATTGATGTCTTCCGGTTTCGACCAGATCTTCAACTTGGCAAATGCCGCAACTAAAAATGTATCAGAAGTATTGGATGTATATATCTATCGGATTACGTTCCAGTCCTCAACGGACTTCTCATTCTCGACAGCGGTCAGCTTGTTCCGTTCCCTCGTGAATATGGTCTTGCTGCTTCTCGCAGACAGATTTGCCAAGTGGCTTGGCGGAGACGGTTTGTTCCGATAAGAGAGGAGGAAAAATGAAATGAGTAAGAAAGCTAACAAAAAGCCGAGAATTGGCACAGAAAAAATGACATTTCTCGATTACATTATTTTCGCCATTTTACTTGTGCTTGCTCTGATGATTCTGATTCCGTTCTGGAATGTCATCATGATCTCGTTCGCAACACAAAAAGAATATGCTGACAATCCATTTTTAATGTTCCCTAAAGAATGGACATTGGATTCCTATAAGGCGTTGTTCGCTGACGGAACGATTCTGTCGGGGTACAAAAATACAATTATTTTGCTAGTCATTGGTTTGCCACTCAGCTTGTTCCTGACAACAAGCATGGCATATGGCCTTAGTCGCAACAAATTTCCGTTCAAGAAATTTCTCTTTTTCCTAGTACTGTTCACCATGATCTTTAATGGTGGTATTGTACCGCTGTACCTGATCATGAAATCACTTCACCTTACAGGTACGCTATGGTCCGTTATCCTGGCAGGAAGCTTCAGTGCGTTCAACATGATTCTGATGATGAACTACTTCTATACCTTGCCCGAGTCGCTGATGGAATCGGCGAGATTGGATGGAGCAGGAGAGTGGAGAATTCTGTTCTCAGTTGTTCTTCCGCTGGCTACACCAATTATGGCTACAATCACGTTGTTCTACGGTGTGGCATACTGGAACAGTTGGTACGATGCGATGATATTCCTGCGAAAAGCGGATCAGTTGCCGCTCCAGAATGTTCTCAGAAACATTATCGTCACATCCCAGACGAACGCATCCAATGCATCCAGTGTGGATGCTGCCCAAGCAAGCAATTTCTCAATGGGTATGAAGATGGCGGCAGTATTTGTCACCATGGTACCAATTATGTGTTTCTTCCCAATGCTGCAAAAACACTTTGCCAAAGGGGTATTAACAGGGGCTATCAAGACCTGATTATACGTATAGGATTTTGCATTAAAATTCTACTAAAAAACATGGGGGTAAAACATGAAAACGAACAAAAAGTTGTCAGTAAGAGCTCTCTTTGCCATCACGCTTAGTGTAGTTATGCTGATGGTGACCGCTTGTTCCAGCCAAGGAGCTTCAGGTGGTAACGAAAAAGATGCAGAGGGAAATTACAAAGATAACCTGACCATCTCTGTAGCTAACCTGACAGAAATTAAAAACGGGAACTTGGATAATGACTTCCACAAGTTCTGGACAGACAAGTTCAATGTAACATGGGATTACAACTATATCGATTGGGATTCATGGGGCGAGAAGCTTCGTCTGTGGATCAACTCTGGCGATTTGCCTGATGTAGCAGTATGGAACTATGTGCATGGCGATGCCATGAACAGTATTGATCAAGGCCTGTTCTACAAATTCCCGGATGACTGGAAAGAACGCTGGCCTAACGTGGCAGCAGCCTACAAGTTGACCGGTCTTGGAGACAAGCTGGAAGAACTGACGGGTGGAACATACGTCCTGCCAAGACCAATCTATTTCGAGAACAAACCTGCTGACCCATTGACGAACCAAATTGGTGTCATTGCGCTTCGTAAAGACTGGGCTGAAGCGGTTGGTTTCGAACTGAAAGATGCATATACAACAACTGAATTGAATGAATACGCTGAGCTTGTGAAAGAAAAAGATCCAGGCAAAGTGGGCAACAAACTTGTACCTCTGTCCTACAATGCGGCAGATGCTATGACGAATATCATTATGCCGAACAGTGTGCATGCCATGACCGACACGCCGTTCTACAAAGGTGAAGATGGTCAGTTCCACTGGGGACCAGCAGATCCTGAAACTCTGACAGGACTTAAATTGATGCAAAAAGCTTACAAAGATGGTTTGCTCAATCCTGAGTTCTACACATGGAAAAACAATGAGGGTCAAAACAACTTCAAAGTAACAGGTACAGCTGCAGTAACAAGTCTGGGCGGCCTGGCTTCGTACAGACAAGGTCTGGATTCCGATATGAGAAAGAATCTGGGTGTAGATAGTGATGAACTGGTACACACAGCAATCGTAGTTGGCGACGACGGAAAATACCGTAACATGGAGCAAGCTAACTTCTGGTCTGCATTGATCTTCAATCCAGACATCAGTGACGAGAAATTCGAACGGATCATGGATCTGATCGACTACTCGACTACCAAAGAAGGACAACTGCTCATCAACATGGGCTTCGAAGGAACAGATTGGAAATATGATGAAAACAAAGAACTGGTTAGCTTGCTGCCAGAAGGAACTGTTCTGGAAGACAAATACCCAGCACGTTTCGAAGGTCTGTATCTTTTGGGTGACGACTTCAGTGTTGTAAACCCTGCAATTAAAAAGGATTATCGTGATAGAGCTGTGAAACTGTTCGAGGAAAAAGCAAAACTCGGTACAGAAGGTCAATCACTCGCAACATACGACTGGGATGTCAACCTGTACGATTCCAAAGCTAAAAGTCAGGCTTCATTCGACTACCAGAATGAATATGCCAACTTGATCCTCAAAAATGGAGATCTGGAAGCGAACTGGAAAGAATGGGTAAACAGCAAAATGTCCCTGGTTCAACCTTACCTGGATGAACTGAACAAAGAATTCAAGTAATCATTCAGTAATTAGCAAGATGGGATATGACAGGTGTGTTCTGTCTGTCCCATCCAATCGAACCCGGTGCGCGGTCTCTCCCCGAACGCAGCCGGGTTCTTTATTTCAACAACATGTAGTGGAGGAAAATGTCTATGAATAACGAGCAGTTGCTAGACCTTGTAAAACAAATGACCTTGGAAGAAAAAACGGCCCAGCTGCTTCAGCTGACCGCTAACTTTTATGAAGGAACCAGTGTTGAAGGTCAGATCACAGGTCCAATGGAAGAGATGGGAATCACGGAGCAGTCCGTGGATGCCAGTGGCTCCATTCTGGGATTGTCCGGTGCACAGGCCATTATTGATGTACAGCAAGCTTACCTGAAAAAAAGCCGTCTCGGCATTCCACTCTTGTTCATGGCGGACGTTGTGCATGGTTTTAAAACTATTTTCCCCATCCCACTAGCCATTGGCTGTTCATGGGACACTGAATTGGCAGAGAAAAGTGCTGAGATTGCAGCACGTGAATCCGCCGTATCTGGCCTCCATGTTACTTTTGCACCGATGGTCGATCTCGTTCGTGATCCGCGCTGGGGTCGTGTAATGGAGACAACAGGCGAAGATCCTTATTTGAACAGTCTGTTCTCTGCGGCATTTGTACGTGGATATCAGGGCGACAATTTGAAGGATGAGCCGGATCGTCTGGCGGCTTGTGTAAAACACTTTGCAGCATATGGGGCAGCAGAAGGTGGTCGTGATTACAACACGGTCGACATGTCTGAACGCAACTTGCGTGAGTACTATTTACCGGCTTACAAGGCAGCACTGGATGCAGGCGTAGAAATGGTTATGGCTTCATTCAATACCGTAGAGGGTATTCCAGCGAGTGGAAATGAGAAGCTCATGCGTGACATTTTGCGTGACGAGTGGGGCTTTGATGGTGTATTGATCTCCGATTGGGCTTCCATTCGCGAGATGATTGCTCATGGCGCAGCTGAAGATGATCGTGAAGCCGCGTACCGCGCCATTCGTGCAGGAGTTGACATCGAGATGATGACACCTTGTTATGTCCATCATCTGCCAGAGTTGATCAAGAACGGAGAAGTAGAAGAGACGCTCATTGATGAAGCGGTGCTGCGTATTCTGCAACTGAAAGAAAAGCTGGGATTGTTCGATAATCCACTGCGTGCAGCTGATCCGGAGCGTGAGCGCGAGATTGTCTTCTCAAAAGAACATCGTCAGGTATCGTATGAGCTTGCAACCAAATCCGCTGTATTGTTGAAAAATGATAATGACGTTCTTCCGCTGAAGCCAGAAGCCAATGTAGCGTTAATTGGACCTTTTGCTCAAAGTGAAGACATTCTCGGATGGTGGTCCTGTGAAGGTGTCAAAGAGGATGCCGTTAAACTCGGAACTGCTTTGCAGGAACGTCTTACTTCAGGAAAAGTTCATATGGCTCAAGGCAGCAACGTTCACACGATCACCGCTGAACAGATTGCTGAAGCGCTTGAAGTAGCAAGCAAAGCTGATCTGATCGTGCTTGCACTTGGTGAAGATTCCGAAATGAGTGGTGAAGGTGGATCACGTACGGATATTCGTTTGCCGGCAGCTCAACTGGAATTGGTTAAACAGCTCAAAGCAACGGGTAAACCAATCGCCAGCGTTATTTTCAACGGTCGCCCTCTGGACTTACATGGTGTATTTGAAGAATCCGATGCTGTGCTTGAAGCGTGGTTCCCGGGCAGTGAGGGTGGAGCGGCCATTGCCGATGTATTGACGGGTGTGGTGAATCCATCTGCGCGTCTGACGATGTCCTTCCCGCAATCTGTAGGTCAGATACCGGTATATTACAATCATTTTAATACAGGACGTCCACTTAATCCGCAAAAAACGGAAGAGCGTTATGTTTCCAAATATATTGATAGTCCGAATGATCCGCTGCTTCCGTTTGGCTACGGCTTGTCATACACCTCGTTTGAGTATGGTGACCTGGAAGTTTCGAGCAATGAAATGACTGCTGATCAACCTCTGACGATCCAAGTGCGTGTAACCAATGCTGGCGAGCGTGCTGGTGTGGAGACGGTTCAGTTGTACGTACGTGATGTCACTGGTGAAGTTGTGCGTCCAATGCGTGAGCTGAAAGGGTATGTTAAGCTGTCACTCGCACCGGGTGAAAGTGGTACGGTTACATTTACATTAAACGAAGAACAGCTTCGTTATCATCATTCCGATTTGAGTCATCGCAGTGATAAAGGAACATTCCACATTTTCGTAGGGCCGAATAGCCGCGATACATTGGAGAGTACGTTCAAGTTGGTGTAATGGGATACACCTCATATCGATAAATGAAGGAGGATATGAATAGATATATGAAGACCATGAATAAATCTCAAATCAGCGTACAATCCGGCGATCTGTGCTTTACGTTCTGGGAAAGCGGTGATTTGTTCAAGGCTGTAAGTGGAACAACGATGATTAATCAGTGGATGGCTAGTCCAGTGGACGGCTCCATGAACAATCTGTACTTGCGTTTTCACAGTGATTCCGGCATTCGTTTTGTGCCAATGCTTGGCATTCACTCCGACAGCCAGGTGAGCACCGACGGTAGTCGTATGGTATGGACAGGTACCGCTGAGGGCGTAGGCTATCAGGTTGTATTTGCTCCAACAACCCAAGGTGTATGGTTCTGGGATGTAACTGTAAACGGTAATGGAGAAGAGGTCGACGTGGTCTATGGCCAGGATGTCGGTAATGCGGATTCAGGTGCGGTACGCAGCAATGAGGCTTACTTGTCGCAATACATTGACCATGCTGTATTTGAGGATGCGAAGCTGGGATATATCGTAGCTTCACGGCAGAATCAGCCACAAGGCGGGGCTTTTCCTTATCTTCAACAGGGTTCATTAACCCGTGCAGCAGGTTACTCCACAGATGGATTCCAGTTCTTTGGCTTGAGTTACAAGGAAACGAATGTCCCTGAAAGTCTGAGCAAGCCAGCACTTGCAAATGAAGTGTATCAGTATGAATTTGCATACACAGCCTTGCAGTCCGAAAAAGTGGTGTTGAGTGGCGAAGCTCGCTTTGTGTTCTATGGACTCTTTCAGGCCAACCATCCTGAAGCGGTGAAGGAACTTGAATACCAGGATGTTGTACAACAGGCTTGGGACGAGTATGAAGCGAAGCGTCAAGAGAATACAAGCACGGTACAGGCAGTAACCAACGTATTCCCAAAAGTATCTCTCCATCCGGTAATGGGTGAACCCTTGCCTACTTTATCGATGACTGAAGAAGAAGTGAATTCCCGCTTCCCGGCTTCGAAGAGACATCAGGAAGAGCGCGCGGATGGCGAATTGCTGGCGTTCTTTACAGATACGTATGAGCATATTGTGCTGAAGGAAAAGGAAATGCGTGTGGAACGTCCACATGGACACATTCTGATGAGTGGCAACAATGTGAAGCTGGGTCAGAACGTAATCACTACGTCTTCCTATATGTATGGTATTTTCAATTCCCATGTGGTTGTGGGAAATACGAACTTCAATAAAATGATGAGCAACGCACGTAGTGCACTCAACATACCGAAAACATCCGGTCAGCGGATCTACGTTGAGATGGAGGGAATCTTCCACCTACTTACGATGCCTTCCTTGTTTGAAATGGGCTCCAACTATGTTCGCTGGTATTACAAAACAGCTGAGGATACGCTGATCATCACAAATTATACAACTTTGGATACTCCTGAAGTACATCTTCATGTGAAGTCGGAAAAAGGAATAGCTTATCGATACCTAATCACCAATCAGATTACGATGAATGTGAATGAATATGAACTTCCTGTTCATGTTTCCGAGCAGAATGGTGAACTGAGCTTCAAGGCAGATCGCAGCTCCCTCAGTGCCGAAGTATATCCTAATCTGGAGTACCGCATGCGGGTAAGCGGAGCAGGAGTGAAGGTTGGCGATGAGACTGAGCTGGCAAGTGGAGTAAACGCAGGCGACGACTCACTGTCGACTTTACGGCTGGACAGCAGTGCTGAATGGACATTGACCATTCAAGGTCTGTTGGAAGGAGGACAGACTGCATCCTCGACGCGCACCTTCGAAGAGGAAGTGTCAGCTTATCGTACCTTCTATGCAGAAGTGATGAATGGATTCCATTTGTCCCAACCTCAGAAGCAAGGAGCAGACGAGTTGTTCAAAGTGAATGCTCTTGCATGGTGGTACACCCACAATATGTTGGTGCATTACTCTGTTCCTCACGGACTGGAGCAATATGGCGGTGCAGCTTGGGGAACACGGGACGTCTGCCAGGGTCCGGTCGAATACTTTATGGCTACACAAAAGTATGAGCAGGTTCGCGACATTCTGAAGACTGTATATTCGCATCAGTATGAGGATGACGGCAACTGGCCGCAATGGTTTATGTTCGATCGTTATTTCAAAGTTCAGCAGGAAGAAAGCCATGGTGACATTATTGTTTGGCCTCTTAAAGTACTAAGTGATTATCTGATTGCTACCAAGGATTATTCGATTCTGAATGAGGAAGTACCTTATACCGTAAAACATGGTTTTGATTTTACTGATCAGACAGCCAGCGTGCTGGAGCATGCCCAGAAAGAGCTGGAGTATATTCGCAGCCATTTCCTGCATGATACATTCCTCTCTTCATATGGTGACGGGGACTGGGACGATACATTACAGCCTGCCAATGCTCAATTGAAGCAATATATGGTCAGCAGCTGGACTGTGGCGCTCACCTATCAAACGTTGAAGCAGCTATCCAGAGCGCTTGCGCCTGTGAAACCGGAGCTTTCTTCCGAGTTAAGTGACATGGCAGCGGGTGTGAAAAGAGACTTCAGCAAGTATATGCTGGATACCGATGTGATTCCAGGCTTTGTATATATGGAAGATCCGGCACAAGCAAAACGCATGCTGCATCCGGATGACAGCGAGACAGGTATTCAGTACCGTTTGCTGCCGATGACACGCAGCATGATTGCCGAGCTGCTGGAGCCTGAGCAAGCGCAATCCCATTATGAACTGATCAAGGAAAAGCTGTACTGCCCGGATGGTGTCAGATTGATGAATCGTCCAGCACAATATGATGGCGGCGTCAGCACTCATTTCAAACGAGCAGAGCAGGCATCCAACTTTGGACGTGAAGTGGGCTTGCAATATGTTCATGCTCACATCCGCTATATTGAAGCCATGGCGAAGCTGGGTAACCCGGATGAAGTCTGGAACGGCCTTGGCATTATCAATCCAGTGGGTATTCAGGAAGCTGTTCCTAACGCAGATTTGCGTCAAAGTAATGCCTACTTCAGCAGTTCTGACGGGAAATTCAACAACCGTTATGCAGCGCAGGAGCAGTTCGATAAGCTTCGCACCGGAGATGTGCAGGTGAAGGGCGGTTGGAGAATCTACTCCAGTGGACCGGGAATCTACATGAATCAGCTCATTTCGAACGCCCTGGGTATTCGTCAGGAGGAAGAAGATCTGGTTCTGGACCCTGTGTTACCTATCAGCTTGGATGGCTTGCATTTTGATTTCCAATTTGCGGGCAAAAAAGTAACCTTCGTCTATCATCTCAGCGGAGAGGGCGTACAACGTATTGTGCTGAATGGCAAGGAACTGGATGCGACTAGGCTGCAACAACCTTATCGTCTTGGTGGACTGCGTATTTCACGTAAGGAGCTTGAACAGAGCCTGAGCGAGAATAACGTGATTGAGATTTACAGTTAATCGTGTAAACGTTAGTCCATTTTATCAAGTATAAATATTTTAGATGTCAGGTCCTTCGATTTCGAAGGGCCTGATGAACATAACAGGGGAGCGAAGAATGTGGTCAGTATCAAGGATATCGCCAAACAGGCGGGAGTTTCGATCTCTACCGTGTCATATGCTCTGAATGGTAGCAACAAAGTGACAGATGAGACCCGTTCCAAAATTTTGGCTATCGCCAAAGAGCTGAACTATGTTCCCAATGCTGCTGCCAGAACATTGAAGAAGAGAGAATCCAAAATTCTGGGTGTATTTCTGACGGATTTTAGCGGGGATGTATATGGAGACTTGCTTAGTGGTATGAAATCTGTATGTAACGCGCAAGGGTACGACCTGATTGTGTGCAGCGGGAAACAATCTCATCGAATGCTTCCGGAGCGAATGATTGATGGTGCTGTCATTCTGGATCATACATTTGCGAGCAAGGAACTAATGCAATATGCAGACAGAGGACACAAGATTGTCGTTCTTGACCGGGAACTGGATCATCCCAATATTAATCAGGTACTGCTGGATAACAAGGCAGGAGCAACCCTTGCGATGGAGCATTTGATTGAACAGGGACACACGAAGATCTATGTCGTGACTGGTCCGGAAGGTTCATTTGACTCGGCTCAGCGGTTGAAGGCTGTAAGTCAAGTATCGGAGCGGGAAGCGAATGTGGAATGGATTGAGATCACCGGAGATTTCGAGAAGAGTGGCGGAGAACGGGCAGCGGAACGTATTATTCAGGAATATACTCAACCAGTTGGGGTGTTTTGTCTCAATGACGAGATGGCGATTGGGATGTGTGACCGGCTTGCTGATAGCGAGTTAAACATTGGTCAGGAGATTGATATTATTGGATTCGATAATATTGAACTTAGCAAATATGTGCAGCCAAGACTGGTCACAATTGATTATTCCAAACGAAAATGGGGCGCACTGGCAGCCGAACAATTAATCAAGATTATTGCCGGAGAGCCTGTCGATCATGAACGCATCTACGTGACACTGGTGGAGGGCGGGTCGGTAAACAGCAAGGTTCAGTCAGAATATCTTGCACAAGCCCAAAGTGAAAAGGCGGTTAGCTATTGACGACGCTGCCCCCTCTTCATTCCATGCATGTTGTGTCAAACGACGACTGTACAGCAAGAGACAAGGCTTAGAAGAATTGGAGCATTCTTTTAAGCCTTGTCTCTTGTTTAGCTTCTTTATTTGACCCATTATAAAATGAAAAAACCTCTCACCAGGAGAGGCTTGGCCCTTAAAGGCCCTTGGTTTTGTCATTGTTGTAGGATGAAGTGAGAATGCCTGTAAGGAAGAGAGCCAATACAATTGCAATAATCCAAAATGTCAGTGAAAATGACATACCATAGCACCTCCTGCACAATCTTTACTTCTATTATAACCATTATAGGAAGAAAAGGAATGCTTCACTCCATCATTTGTAAAATAAAAAGTGAGTAGGTACCGGTCGGAGGCTCCCGTCCGAGGGGTTATTCACAACCCGGTTGTTCACGATGAGTGAGGACGATCCACCGCCATCCAGATTATAGGCGTCCACAACGCCAAGCTTGTACAAACGTCCTTGCAGTTCTTCCAAGGTGGCTCCTGAGCTTCCCCCTTCGTTATACCCGTCAACAACGATAATCAACAATTGATCGTCCTTATAGTTGCCGATCACGGTGCGTGGTGCCCGCTTGGGTGACACTTTCCATTTGGCGGGAATGACCGTTTTTTGTCCATTCTGCAAGAGCACGGGTACAAATGTGGCACCAAATTGTGGTTGTAGGCGATCCAGGGAACTTTTGTCGAAAAATTTACCGCCTACCAGCTTACCGGCATCATCAAGACCTACAAAAAACAGATCCTTAAAGCTGGCCTGAAAACCATTCACATACTTGCCATCCATAACTGTTGTACTCAACGGATACCGTTTACCGCCACTGTCGGCAAACCCGCCGGCATTAATTCCGGCAATGGCACCGCTGCGCTTGACCGCCTGCATGGTTGTCTCAGATCGGCCTGGCTCGCTGTCCAGAGCCATCTTCATGGCCGTGGGATCTTTTAGCTTGATTTTCATCGCATAGCCCTTATAGGGCCCTGGATTGACCCTGTAGAGTTCAATCGTAAGTCGATCACTGTTTATCCGTTCAAACGGAACGCCCAGCTTGGATGAGATCCGTTGATTATAGATCGTTTCCGGGCGAGCGGCTTGAACCGTAGCCTTCTGTACAAGCGTCGACATCGTACTCGTTGTCTGATTGTACAGCTGTGTAGTTCTTTTAATAGAAGAAGAAGTCTGAACAGCAGCTTCTTTTGCCCCTGCAAGCTCCTGGCTAATTGCCTGGGTCCGGGGTGTAACATTCTCTTCAGCCAGACCGGAATGAATGAAATCTCCGGGGTCAAGCGGAGGACGAATCAGCAGCATGCATAATATCAATCCAACAAAAGGAGCAAGTGCAAGCATAAATAAACGATTAACCTTTTTTACGGGTGTAATCATTTGAGCAGGTCCATCTTTTTCTGGAGTGTCTCCAGTTGTTTTTTGACTTCGCTCAGCTGAGTATACAATTTGTTGCTGTTGTCGGTTTTATCGTTTGCATTATCCTTGGTGAAAGTCAGTAATTCATTAAAGGACTGCACCTGGCCCTGCAGGTCCGCTACTTCCTTGGATATCGTTGTTAGCTGCTTTTCGTAGTCGGCTTTGAGCGCTGCAATCTGCTGTTGATTATGGGTCTGAAGCTGATTAATCATCTGTTGCTGGAGGTGGTTACTATAATAGTAGGTTCCGAGTACTCCAAGTGCAATGAGAACAATCCACATGACCAGAAACAGCTTGACTGAAGATCCGGCCTTACCTTTGGCGCTCCGGGTGTGATGGATGTCAGAGGGTTGGACAGAAGGTTTCATATCATCACTCCTGGTTATTTATAGGTACAAAAAATTTTCCAGTCCTCATTCTATCACGCCACTATTGATTACGCAAAAATGAAATTCTTTGAGTAATAGGATAAAAAGAGATTGCATCGGAAGGAAGTCCTAGGATACAATTTCTTATAGATGCAATAAGTAGGAACTTTGGGCAAGTTTTTCGACTTTTTTAGATAGAAATGCAGGAAATTTATACTATATTTTGATCTTTCTTCACTTGGGAAGACAAAAGTCCTGTTGTGACGACAGCAAAATACAGTAGAAATAGAGCTGTTCTTACAGCTGTATCAAGTGTTTTTCTATTTTTCGACATTATCCGACTTTTACTTCTTCTATACACGGACTGTCGCAAGGATAGAGGCATCATCATGGCTGATGGTGGAAAAGGAATCTGTACAATACATAACAGGGGGAACAACAATGAAAAAAGTATGGCAGGTGGTCATCGTAGATATCCACCCCACCAGCATGCTGGGTACGAAATTGATTTTGGAAGAACAGCAGGATCTGTTGGTGCGGGGGATGACTTCGACTGGGTCCGAAGGTCTTGAACTGGTGAACATTCACCAGCCCGATCTGATTTTGATGGATTATCGGCTTCCTGAGGGCCAGGCGGATCAGTATATATCCCAAATGAAAAATCTGTCGGCTCATAGTCACATCATTATTCTAACGGACGAGGACAATGTAAAATTATTTCGTCATCTGATCAGTCTAGGTGCAAGTGGCATGCTGTCCAAACAGGCTTCCCCTAGCCAGCTGATTCATCTGATATCCGGGCTGCGTGAGGGATGTGTATCCATCCCATTATCCTGGTTAGCCAGTTCGGAATGGGCCCAACCCGTCGAATCTCCTTCAGAAGAACTTATTGTTGAATTAACAGAAACCGAAACTTTTATCATGGAAAGAATTGTTCAGGGCGTAACCTATGATAAAATAGCCAGTGAGATTAACGTTAGCAGACGTTCGATTGATAATTACCTGCGTAAAATATACGTCAAGCTGGATGTAAGCAGCAGGGCACAGGCGATTGAACGTTACGCTTTATATGCGAGGCAGACCAAAACCGTATCCTGACGAGCATCGCTCCATGAATCCCTATGTACGAATGCTCGTCAAGTGTCGGGTCTGGTCATATTCAGTGTCCAACAAGAATAGGTTGTAGGGGCTACGGACTGCGAGCACAGTTCGGATTAGGGATGAAAGGGGAACGGACCGATGAAATATTTCTTCGCCTCCCGTACAAACAGGCTTTTGACATCACCGCTGAGGGACATACGTGAGATGTCTGGTCGGGATTATTTCATTTCTCTGGCAGAAGAACTGCCTGCGGAGGAGCTGTTTCCATTCAAATTGCTGGAAGAAGCAGCGGTGTCTGTATTTAGTTCCGGACCCTCCGCATTGCAGTATGGTGAACCGGCAGGGTATAGACCGTTGAGAGAATGGCTGGACAACGATTGGAATGCTCGCAAGGGCATACGGACAGTCCCGGAGCAGATTCTATTAACCACAGGTACCCAGCAGGCGATCGATCTTGTGATGCGTTTGCTGCTTGAGCCTGGAGATTCCGTGTTGGTCGAGCATCCCACTTCTCCAGGCTGTCTCGAGGTTTTGGAGATGCAAGGTGCCAAAATCGTGCCCGTCACAGGCGATGGGGATGGCATTTTGCCTGACCTTTTGGAGCATCACATGCAGCAGGTGAGACCGAAGCTGCTTTTTGCTGCACCCAGTTTTTCCAATCCAACCGGCGTGCTGTGGAGTATGGAACGGCGTGAGGCTGTGCTTGATTTGTGCTCACGCTACGGTGTGCTGCTCGTGGAGGATGATTCCTATGGCGAACTTCATTTCGATGGATTGGAGCCGGGAGACTTCTACCGGAAGTATCCTTCCCTCTTTGCGCTGGATACAGCGGATCAGGGTGGACATGTTCTCTACATTGGTTCGTTTAGCAAAACTGTAGCACCTGCCCTGCGTACAGGTTGGGCTGCCGGGCATCCGGCCTTGATCCAGGCTATGGCCTCCGTGAAACGGATAGCAGACGGACAGTCCAGTCCCATGAATCAGCGGTTATTGTATCAACTGCTCGCCCATTCTCCTTTTAAGTGGAGTGATCATCTCTCCATGCTGAACCGGGAGTATAAGACTAGGCTCAAGCTTATGCTCGAATTATTGAAGCGTCCGGGATGGAAAGGGAGCCAGTACAGTATTCCTGAAGGGGGGATGTATCTGTGGGTACAGTTGCCAGATGGATTGGACAGCGGAGCTCTGCTCAAGGCAGCGTTGTTAAAAGGAGTATCTTTTCTTCCCGGTTCTCTCTGCTCCACGGGTGAACAGGATCATCGGTACATCCGATTGAACTTCAGCCATCCCGGCCGGGATGAGTTGCTGCTTGGCATGAATCTGATCAGTGAGTCCATAACAGAGTTTACAGCCCGGAGCTAATCCGGATATAGAAAAGAAAGAATGTAGGGTCAAATTCATGCCTGGAACCTCTGACAGCAGAAGTTCCAGGCATTGGATTTGGAAGCAAATAAGTTACCCCCAAAGTAATTACGTTATTGCATCCACTAACATTTTTATATATAATATGTATTAATGAGTTGTTGTTTTCTTTATATAAGCTGCATTCATTGCAAGTTCAGGAGAAGCACTCATATATTTTAACTAACGGGGGAACGAACATGTCTAACATTTTATTTGTCAAAGCAAACGACCGTCCTGCAGATCAAGCAGTCAGCGTACAATTGTACGATGCATTTTTGAGCGCATACAAAGAATCCCACCCAGGTGACACAGTTACCGAACTGGATCTCTACAATACAGATATTCCTTACTACGGCAACACTGTAATTACAGGTGGTTACAAAGCCGCTAATGGTATCGAAGCAACTGCTCAAGAGCAAAAAGCAGCTGCACTGGCAGCACAATTGCAAGATCAATTCTTGGCAGCAGACAAAGTAGTATTTGCATTCCCACTGTGGAACTTCACTGTTCCAGCACCACTGGTAAACTACATTTCCTACCTGAGCCAAGCTGGCAAAATGTTCAAATACACTGCTGAAGGCCCTGTAGGTCTGGTAGGCGACAAAAAAGTGGCATTGTTAAACGCGCGTGGCGGAGTTTACTCCGTTGAGCCAATGGCATCCGCTGAAATGTCCGTTAAATATGTAACCAATGTACTGAACTTCTGGGGTATTCAAAACCCTGAACTGGTTATCGTTGAAGGCCACAATGCTTCACCTGACCGTTCCCAAGAGATTGTAGCAGCAGGTCTGAAATTGGCTTCCGAAGTGGCAGCAAGCTTCTAATAGCTTATATATAGAAACACGAAAAAGCCCATTATCTCCGTTGGAGATGATGGGCTTTTCTGCATCTTCATTTTGCATGGAGCTACACTGCCTGTTGCCTCAGTCATCCCTTCCATGGATCAGGTAGGGCTCCGCTACTTCCGCAATATGTTCCAGCTCACTGTCTTCATGTTGATTCAAGGAAAAATCCATTTCTAGTTCATTTATACTCCGTTCAATCATATCATTATCCTCAAGCATGTGAGCATGCTCGGTCAGTGCCTGCACACCCTTAACCGTCAGCACATATCGTCCACGGGATAGCCGCTCGAACCAGCCATAATAGTTTTTTTGCAAAATGGCCGCAGCGGAACCCACACTTGTCTGTTTGCTGATCGAGGCGGGGGAGGCCTCTCCCTGAGCGCGAAGGGCGGAAGCTACACGTAATGCTTTTTCCCTGTAAGCGGTGACCAGCTGCCTGCGTGTGCTTCCTCCCGTGTTGTAGTCACCACTGCGCTCGTCGAATTCCTTCAGCAGTCGCTGCCGCCGGATACCGCCTTTACGGACAACGGTGCCGCTATCAGGCATAAGAGATTGGACAGCAGGTTCGCACAGCACATCAATCAGAGGTGATTTGGTTTTGTAGAACGTAACGGTGATAAGCCCCAGCCCAAGTTGTCTGCATAGTGCTGTCAATTCGCCCCAACGCTGGTTCACGGCACCACGCTTGCTACGATTCTGCTCAACAGCCAGATACACGAAGGGGCTGAGCTTCAGGCGCTGCATTCCCTGTAGCAGCAGAGACAGATTAAATGTTTTTTTCATCTCCACAATGAGTGGTTCATTCTGATCCGATTTGACCCCAACCAGGTCACAATGTTTGACTTCAGCCTTCACGTCGTAGCCGCGTCGTTCGAAAAAAGCCTTTACAGGTGAATATAACTCGGTTTCGTACTTTACTGCCATCGTTTCTGCTCCTTCCCTGAAGTGGCTCGTCTCTGGCCATCTATTGTCCCGTTTTCTGAATTTAGAACCTTCATTATATCATATCCGTTCTTTTTTTTCTGAGTGCACAAGATGTCTGATAGAACAGTGAAAGCCTCAAATTAAGACCCGCGGATTGAAAAAAAGAGGTCAACTTATCCGATTTGCCGCATAGGTATGTAATACACTTTTCACAACAATACATGATGTTTGGACAGAGGGTGGCGGGACTAATCCGGACCGCAAGATTGGTATTCAAGCACAAGCCGTAATTCTATTGATTTCTTCATACCATTCGGAATGGTTGACAATCACACTAAAGGAGCCATGGGAGGTACCAAGCATGAATATTTTTGAACGCGTTGCGGAACATCGGGCAGAGAGTGACCGTTTATCATGGAACGGGACATTTGAAGATTATATTGCACTGCTGAGAGAGGACCCGACTCCGGCAATGACGGCTCACGCACGAGTGTACCAGATGATTGAATCGTTTGGCGTGGAAGAAGTTGGGGGGCACAAACGGTACAAGTTTTTTGAACAGGAGATTTTTGGGCTGGATCGTTCCATTGAAAAGCTGGTGGAAGAATATTTCCACTCGGCAGCACGTCGTCTGGATGTTCGTAAACGTATTCTGCTGCTGATGGGCCCAGTCAGCGGAGGTAAGTCAACACTGGTAACGCTGCTGAAACGTGGCCTTGAACAATTCTCCCGCACAGAGAAGGGTGCTGTATACGCCATTGAAGGATGCCCAATGCATGAGGAGCCTCTGCATCTGATTCCGCTGGAGCTTCGTCCCGAAGTGGAAAAGGAGATCGGTGTCCGCATTGAGGGCAATCTCTGCCCATCCTGCCAGATGCGTCTTCGGACGGAATATGGCGGTGATATCAGTAAGGTGCGGGTAGAACGGGTCATCATTTCCGAGGATAGCCGGGTGGGAATCGGAACATTCAGTCCATCCGATCCCAAATCCCAGGATATTGCCGATCTGACAGGAAGTATCGACTTCTCAACCATCACCGAATTCGGCTCTGAGTCTGATCCGCGCGCCTATCGTTTTGACGGTGAATTGAACAAGGCCAACCGTGGATTGATGGAATTTCAGGAGATGCTGAAATGTGATGAGAAGTTTCTGTGGAACCTGTTATCGCTGACGCAGGAAGGTAATTTTAAAGCAGGCCGATTTGCCTTGATCAGTGCGGATGAAATGATTGTGGCGCATACGAATGAATCCGAGTACAAATCATTTATCTCCAACAAAAAGAATGAAGCCTTGCAATCCCGGATGATCGTCATGCCAATTCCTTACAACCTGAAGGTCTCCGAGGAAGAGAAGATTTACGGCAAGCTCATTCAGCAAAGTGATATGAAGCATGTCCATATTGCACCGCATGCCCTGCGGACCGCAGCCATTTTCTCCATACTTACCCGCTTGAAAGAAACGAAGAAACAAGGCATGGATCTGGTCAAAAAAATGCGGATGTATGACGGTGAAGAAGTCGAAGGGTACAAAGAAGCCGATCTACGTGAGATGCAAAATGAATATTTGGATGAGGGCATGTCGGGCATTGATCCACGTTATGTCATCAACCGGATATCCAGTGCTTTGATTAAGCAAAACCTTCAGTGCATTAACGCGTTGGATATTCTCCGGGCGATCAAGGATGGTCTGGATCAGCATGCTTCGATTTCAAAAGAGGAACGCGAGCGTTATCTGAACTTTATTGCCCTGGCTCGGAAAGAGTATGATGAGCTGGCGAAGAAGGAAGTGCAGAAAGCATTTGTCTACTCGTTCGAAGAGTCGGCCAGAACGCTGTTCGAAAATTACCTCGATAATATCGAGGCATTCTGCAACTGGTCCAAAATTCGTGATCCACTTACGGATGAGGAGATGGACCCGGATGAGCGCTTGATGCGTTCAATTGAGGAGCAGATCGGTATTTCCGAAAATGCCAAAAAAGCTTTCAGGGAAGAGATATTGATTCGCATCTCGGCTTATTCCCGCAAGGAACGGAAATTCGAATACAGCAGCCATGATCGTTTGCGTGAAGCGATTGAAAAGAAACTGTTCACTGACTTGAAGGATATTGTGAAGATCACAACTTCAACCAAGACACCAGATGCCACTCAACTGAAACGAATGAATGAAGTGATTAAACGGTTGATTGAAGAACATGGATATACCGCAGCCAGTGCGAATGAACTACTCCGTTATGTGGGTAGTCTGTTGAATCGCTAATCTGCAACGAACCATTCCGGATCAGGCTCCTGACGCCTGCTGTGAGGCTCCTTCACAGCAGGGTCAGGGGTCTTTTTATATAGGTATTTGTACAATTATGACTAGTAAAATGACAGAGAAGGTCAATTCCATGACAAATTAGTTCTAATGGTATATGTAAAATTAGGTCATTTAGTCTATAATCGGTAAACAGATATTTACAATTTAATATTTTTTGTGGTTATTAAGGAGCTGACAGAACTAGTTATGAGTATTACTATAGCAAGACAACAACAACTTGATTATATTGGGTTGACCGCCGGAGATTTGCAATTGCTTGCGGATCATCGACCTGCTTTTGAGAAAGTCGTGGACGAAGTGGTGGATCACTTCTACAATCATGTAGGCAATTATCCGAATTTGGTCGATCTGATTGCCCGGTTCTCGTCCATTGACCGTTTGAAGGAAACACAAAAGCTATACTGGTTATCCATGACCGATGGTGTAGTTGATGATGCATACATTGAACAGCGCATTGCAATCGGACTGGTCCATTCCCGCATTGGTTTATCCGAAGATTATTATCTGGGCACATATATGGTTTACCTTGATATTGCAACAAGCATATTCCAGCAAGTCATCCCTGAACACTGGCATCTGGTCATCCAGGCTCTTAGTAAAATGTTCAATCTCGATTCACAGCTTGTATTGGAGGCTTACGAGAAGAAGGAAAAGGAAAAATTAAATCAACTCGCTGAAGATCAGCAGCATACGTTGCTGGCAATCACGCAGATTACCCAGCAGTTGACGGGCATGATAAGTGAATTGAATGAAAATGCTCAGGCGATCTCTGATGTGGCCAGAGAAACGGCTGCCTCTCAGGATCAGGCAAATGGATTGTTGGAAGAGCTCACTAAGGAAATTCATCAGATTGGCAAAATGGGTGAGATCATTCGTGAAATCTCGGATCAGAGTCATCTCGTGGGCTTGAATGCCGCCATTGAAGCTGCACATGCAGGAGAATTTGGCCGGGGATTTGAGGTGGTTGCCAGTGAGGTTCGCAAGCTTGCGGCTAGTTCCCGAGAAGCTCAAGGAAAAATTCAGTCGAACTTGGCACAGATCATGAAGAAGCTTGGCAGTGTTCAACAGGAATCGGAGCACACTGCTTCGGGAGCAAGGCGTCAGGCATCCCGTTCAGAAGAGCTTGCGGTTTTTGCTACCACTATGGAGAAACTGGCACTTGATCTCAGGAAATTGGATCATCAGGAATAGGCGGTAATACTGGCTGGAAGCTGTGATACCGTTTCTGGCTGTTTTAAGCTATAATGGGTAGACAAACCTGCCGATGTTATAGTGAATGCAGCCGGAGACAGGGGATTTGAAAGAGGTTGAGGTGATCAGGTGGCTTCTATCCATGATGTGGCCAAAGAGGCGGGCGTATCTGTTGCAACCGTTTCCAAAGTGCTGAACGATTATCCCGATGTAAGTGACAAAACTCGCAAAAAAGTCAATATAGCCATCGAACTATTGAAATATCAACCGAATGTGGTTGCACGTGGACTTGTAAAACGCCGTTCTTGGACGGTAGGTGTATTGTTGACGGTTCCTTTTACCAATCCGTTTGTATCGGAGCTGCTTGAAGGAATCAAAACAGCGCTGGAAAACAGTGGATACGATCTTGTTCGACTATCTACACGTTTTGATGATCCAGCATACTCGTTTATTAAACATTGCCGCAGCCGAAATGTGGATGGCGTCGTTGTATTCGGGGAAGGAAGAGACAACAAGAGTCTTCAGGAATTGGTTACTGCGGAGATTCCGACGATGTTCATTGATACCGACTTGTTTGGCAAGCGGGCAGGATACATAACTACGGATAATGCAAATGCCATTGCCATGAGTGTGAAGCATTTGCATGAACTGGGTCACCAGAAAATTGCTTATATTTCAGGTACACTTGGGCCTGCTGTAGCGAATCTTCGACTGGATGGGTATCGGGAAGGCTTACGTGTCTGCGGCATTCCATATTCAACGGTGTACCTGGAGGTCTGTGACTATTCTTTCGATGGCGGCAGTAAGGCAGCTCGCCGATTGCTTGCATTGAAGGACCAGCCTACAGGGATTGTCTGTGCTTCAGATATGTCTGCTTTTGGTGCGATCCACGAAATTGAGAAGCATGGTTTACGGGTGCCGGAGGATGTATCTGTTGTCGGATTTGATAACACATACTATGCGGAAGTGTTCAAACCGGGGTTGACCACGATTAATCAAAATATTCATTCCATTGGGATCAAATCGATTGAATATCTGATCGCCATGATTGAAAATCCTGCCTATACTCCACCAGTCATTACGGAGCCATCCAATCTGGTGATACGTCAAACGACTGCACCTGCGCAAGCGTAAAGGTCTTCAAGCCAGCACAGCCTATGGGCTGTGCTTTTTTGGTATGTCATTTCATTTTAAGAAATACGGGGAGCAGAAGTTGCTGAGCAAAGCTGGCAGGAAAAGCTGTTGACTTTTTGCCACACAGACCCTAACAATAAAAGGCAGAATAATACAAAATTTCATGTAATCGCTTACTTTTACTGATGGATATAGGGAAACCGCAATTGTCATTCAATGGGAAGGGTGATGGTCATGCATCGGGTACTGCTGGTTGATGATGAAGTATATGCTCGCAAAGGACTTCGAAAACTGATCCGCTGGGAAGCATGCGGGTTCGAGGTGGCTGGAGAGGCGAATGATGGGGATGAGGCTTGTACCCGGATTGAAGAGCTGCAGCCGGACGTTGTCATTACGGATATACGTATGCCGGAGACGGATGGACTGGAATTGATTCGGCGTACGGTTGAGAGAGATGAGCAGGTTCTAACCATGCGCAAACAGCCCTATTTTATCATCGTGAGTGGATATAATGATTTTGCTTATGCCCAGCAGGCCGTAAGGTACGGGGTACAGGATTATATTTTGAAGCCAATTGATGAAATTGAACTGGAAGGGACTTTACGCAAGCTGGCGGAGGAGTTGAATCGTCACAAACATGCTGAACAAAACAGACGTGAGCAGGAATACGTCAGATTACTTGATCAGTTTATCTATGGCGAATCGGAATCGGGAACGCTTGAACAATGGACTGAACTGACGGGTACGCGTGCTGGCGACCCACTGGCATATCTGCTGTTTGAGAATAATACGCCACATTTCCGAGTTTCGGATAATGCTCAAGAAGAGGAGCCGGGAGCCAGGAACGGAGAGAATTTTGGCCGGATTGTGCAGTCTGTTCTTGGAAAGATGTATGCAAATCGCTCGTATCTTCATGTAAAAGAGCATGGCGAACGTATCGGAGTTCTGTTAACTGCGGAACATCTACGCCCCTATTTAAAGAATCTTCATGAGGTTGCTAGGCAAATGCAATCCTGCTTCGCCGAAATGGGTCATGACTCTGTAAGCATATATATCGGGAAGGTTTGTTATGAACCTTTACTCATTGGACATGCCTATCAGACCGCACTGAAGGCTATTTCCTATAAATTTATTTCAGAGAAGAGCGGGATCGTCCTGTATGATGACATGCAGCATGAACCTGTACAGTGGGTGCATACCGATTCATGAAAAGGAGCAGGAACTCCTGACACTTATGGAGGAACAACGGGTTGAGGCGTTGGAGAATGCAGTGGGTGAATGGTTCAACGGTATGAGAACGGTCAATTACGCTCCTGTTGCCGTGACGTCAGCAGTTCACCAATTGATCTCAGCGGTTCTATCGATTCTAAAATCGGCTGAAGCGAATGTGAAAGAGATACCTTCGTTCAAGCCAATTTTGGCATGGCAAGCAGATCGGGGAACGTTGGCTGAAGCCAGACAGTTGTTGACGGTTTTTATGCTGGATTCAGCACGTAAACTGGCGGAACAGCGTCAATACAATCACAGGGGAGCCATGACGAAAATCAAACAATATATTGAGGCCAACTACAGCAGCAATATTAGTTTGAGAAGTATTGCCTCCGAATTTTACATGAACCCGGTCTATTTGGGTCAACGCTTCCGCAAGGTGTATGGTGTGTATTTCAACGACTTCCTGCTTCAGCTTCGGATGGAGGAAGCCAAGAAGCTGCTGCGTCAGACGGATATGCGAGTATATGAAATTGCCGAGAGGGTTGGGTTCGGAAGCAGTGACTATTTCGCGACTCAATTTGAGAAAAAGGAATCATGTTCCCCTACGGAATATCGAAATCGCATCCTGGATGAAGGGTAGGGAGATGACATCGTGAAGCTCAACTTTTTTAATAATATCCGCCTACGGGATAAAATGCTGATTTTGTATCTTTTCTTTGTACTCGTACCTGTTATCCTGACTAATGTTATTTTCTATCAGGTGACCATAGCGAACGTAAAATCCCAGCGAATGGCAGACCTCTCCAAAGGAATGGAACAGATTCGAAGTCAATTTATGGGTGAGATTCGCAATGCGGCCGATTTTTCCTCAAGCTTTTATACGGACAGTATATTAAATGACATGCTGGATGTAAATTACACACATCCGGTTCAGTATATCGAAGCCTACGATTCCTATCTTCGCAAAATCCTGAATACCTATTACTCCGGTTACCGCTCCCTCCAAGGCTTGACGATATATGTGGATAACGAAAGTGTACTGCCTTCCGGGGGAGTTGAGTTTCTGACTGAAGAGGTTCGACAGTCCGAGCCATACAGGCTGCTGGCAAACAGTGAACACTCCGCACCCATTCTGATGAGATCCGGTCCTGAAGGGAATCGGCAGACGTTCAGCATTTTACGCAAACTCAATTATTATCAAGCTCTTCCTGGATGGAAGGAAAAGTTCGTACGATTGGATCTGAAGCCGTCGACGATTCGCCAGATTTTCACCAACCTTAACGTACAGGGCAACCTGTATCTGATTAATCCGGCTGGACAAATTGACTACTCTACGGATTCTGGTATCCCATGGACTAGTCAACTCGTGAATTATGGCGATGTTATGGATCATCAAAGTAAGAAAGAGTTCGAAATGGCCTTCCCATTGTCCGGTGAAATGGAGGGATGGAAAATCAACGGAGTGTTCGATGAATCCGAGATTTACAAGGAACTGGGCAAACCCAGTCACCTCGTCGTTGTGCTGGCCTGTATCAATCTGATTCTGCCGACCTGGATCATTATCTGGATGACACGCACAATCCACGTGAGGCTGGCACGAATATTGAAACACATGGAAAAAGTGAAGCATCAGCGATTTGAACCGATCAGACAGCCGGAATCGTCGGACGAGATTGGGCAGCTAACAGCCGAATTCAATCGCATGACGATGACGATCCATCGTCTAATTAACGACGTCTACGTGGCAGACATTCAACATAAAAATTTGGAGTTACAGCGGCGGCATGCCCAATTAAACGCATTGCAGAGCCAGATTAATCCACACTTTTTATTCAACGCGCTGGAGACCATCCGCATGCGCAGCCTCATGAAAGATGAGGATGAGACGGCACGAATTATTTATCATATGGCTAAAATTTTTCGGAATGCCCTAACCTGGAATCGGGATAAAGTTAGCATACAGGAAGAATTGGAATATGTGACCTGCTTTCTTGAAATCCAGAAATATCGTTTCGGTCACAAGTTGAATTATATGATTGATCTGGACCCAGAGGCTGCGGATTGTTCCATTCCCAAGATGACATTGTTGCCTTTTGTTGAAAATGCCAGCATTCATGGGATCGAACCACTGAAGGAAGGTGGGGAGATTCGGCTTTGTATTCGGCGAACAGGTACAGAACTAATCTGTGTGGTGGAGGATTCCGGGGCAGGTATGACAGAGGACAAAAGAAAACAGTTACTTTCTTACGTGGAAACGGAAGATTCAATGGGTGATCGCGTAGGTGTACAGAATGTCATCTATCGTCTGAAGCTGATCTACGATAGTCGGTTCCATATTCAGATCGATAGCGCTCCTAGGACTGGCACACGTGTCGAAATTGGTTTACCCCTCGAAGATTAACCAAATACGTTAAAGTATTAAAGATTCTAAGGCAATAATATATAGTTTATCGGGTAAACAAAGTTTGTCATCAACCTTATAATGAGAGTGCTTACATCAGTGGGGGGAGAAAGAGGGGGCGTTCATATTGGTTAACCATATGCTGAAGCGCTGGCTGCCGGCAATATTAGCTTTAACCATGATGACGGCTTGTTCCTGGGGAAGAAGCGAGATTGAACCGGAAGCCGGAGTAGTGCGAGACGGTAAAGAAAGCACAGAGAAGGTGACATTCACCTATTTTAAAGCGGGTTCCGGCAAGGACATCAATACAAACGAAACTAAAATTGGCAAAAAGCTGGAGGAACAAACTGGGGTTAATTTCAAAATTGAATACTTGGTTGGTGATATTAATACCAAAATCGGAACAATGATTGCAAGTAACAAGTACCCCGATGTGATGGTCCCGGATGGGGCTATTGACAAAATCGTGGATGCGGGTGCATTTATTCCTCTCAACGATCTGATTGATCAGTATGGACCAAACATTAAACGGGTGTATGAGTCGTACTACAACCTGATGAAAGAGGAAGATGGCAACATTTATTTTCTGCCCATGAGCGCAGTGGTTGGAGACTATCTGCCTAATCCGAATGTGGATCAAGGTGCCTTCTGGATACAGCGGCGTGTATTGAAGGAGGCTGGATATCCTAAGATCACCACACTGGATGAATACATGGATCTAATTAAACAATACGCTGTCAAACACAAAGATGAAGGATTGACTGGATTCCTGTCATTGACGTATGATGATAAATTTTTTACGATCACTAACCCAGCCATGCATCTTGCAGGTTATCCGAATGATGGAGCCATTATGGTGGATATGCAGACACAGGAAGCCAAGGACTATGGGCTTACCGAAGAGACCAAACGCTGGATGCAGAAGCTGAATGAAATGAATTCATTAGGGCTGTTTGATAAGTCCTCCTTTGTCGATAACTATGACCAGTATCTTGCGAAAGTGACCAGTGGGAAAGTGCTTGGATTCTTTGATTATGCCTGGCAGGTAGGGCAGGAAATGAACAATCTGAAGGAAGCCGGTAATGACGATTTGCGTTATATGGCACTGCCGATTGTGTTCGACGCAAACACTAAGGATCAGTATACTGATCCGCCGAGCTTTGTTAATAACCGGGGGATTGGCATTACCGTAAGCGCAGAAGATCCGGTCCGTATCATCCAATTCTTCGATAACCTATTAACGGATGAGAATCAAATTCTGTCCAACTGGGGGATCGAAGGAGAGACCTACGAAGTGGATGAAAAGGGGCGGTTTACGCGCTCTGCGGAAATGATCCAGAAAACAGATTCAGATGAGTTCCGTGAATCGTTCGGATTCAAATATTTTGAGTACAGCTGGCCGCGTTACGGTAATGGATCGACTCTGCCTGACGGTAATTCTGTCGGTGTAGAACGACAACCCGAAGTTGCCCAATTCTCCTATACGGATGGAGATAAGCTCATTCTGGAGAAGTATGGCGTGGAGACGTTCTCCCAATTGTTCGCTGCGCCAGATGAACGTCCATGGTACCCAGCTTGGAGCATTGCTTTTGATCAAGGTTCCCCAGCCCATATCTATGGACAGAAACGTACAGATCTGCAAAAGAAATATGTACCCAAACTAGTCTTCTCCAGTCCGTCTGACTTTAACAAAGTCTGGGATGCATATGTGAAGGAATTCAACAAGCTTGATGTGAAGGACTATGAACAGACGATGACCGAAGAAGTTCGCAAGAAGGCAAAACTGGTCCAAGGTGAATAAGGTGGCGAGGAAAGGATGGCACGGAGGGATAAACGCCTGCAAGGCGCGTGGTGAATGGGAATTTGGGGGATTTAAACATTCGTTTTATCTGGAAAAAAGTGTTGATTTTCACGTCTGGGACGTTTAGACTATATACATCAATATTAACGGGTTAGAGATGTATGACTTTGGCTTTATAAACAAGTCGGTGGTCTCCAGACAAATGATGTGGAGGGAGTGCCTGTCATCCAGACAGCGCACTCGCTTTTTTTTACATTTTGCATACATACAAGGCATTTCCCGGTTGAAAGGACAAAGTGAGTGGATCACCTACATGGAACGTACAACTTAGAACTGGTTATTTTATCTTACATTATTGCAGCGTTGGCTTCTTATGCAGCGCTTGACCTTGCGGGCCGGGTAAGTCTGGCTAAAGGCATGTCCCGAAATATCTGGCTTACCTGCGGCGCAGTCTCAATGGGTTTGGGAATCTGGTCCATGCATTTTGTGGGCATGCTAGCTTTTGTTCTTCCTATGCATGTGTCGTATTCCACAGGTGAGGTCTTTCTATCCGTTCTGCTTGCAATTATTGCATCTGGTGTAGCTTTAAATATTGCAGGTCAGCAGTCAGGTGAAATAAGCAAGCTCCTGATCGCAGGAGTGCTCATGACCGCAGGCATTAGCAGCATGCATTATGTTGGAATGGCTGCCATGTCGGTTACCATCACATATGAACCAGGCATAGTGTTATTATCCATTCTTATTGCAGCTTTAGCTTCATTTGCTGCCTTGTGGCTCATGTTTTTCTTCCGGCAGCATCAGTCACGTTATACATGGGTGTACAAGATGGGTAGCGGACTCATTATGGGGCTGGGCATCTCGGGCATGCATTATACAGGGATGTCAGCTGCACAGTTTCATCATATACATGATGCAATGGCTGGTTCAGGGATGCAGATTGAACCTTCGCTTCTCGCATATCTGATCGCTGCGGGTACTTTTATTGCCTTGGGGTTGACCTTGTTCGGTATCTTTATTAATCAGCGTCTATCTCAGAAGGATCGACGGATTCATGAAAATGAACAGTGGTATCAAGCCCTGTACGAAAACCATTCAGATGCCATTATTTCGGTGGATAAACAAGGGGCTATCAAGGGGATTAATGCTGCAGTCACACGTATTACAGGATACCAGGAAAGAGAGATCATACATCATTCTATTGATGAGATTTCAAAGCATGTTGACATTCATTGGACAAGTGAGATGCAGCATGTGGTGTGGGATGATGATAGCCGTGAGCAGCAGCATTTCATGGGAAATATGAAAAACGTTCATGGAAACCTGATTGATCTAAGTATCGCTGTAGTGCCTGTACTGATTGATGGTAAACACCAGGGAAGCCACATTCTGATCAAAGATATCACTGAGGAGAAACAGGCTCAGGAAAGCATCCGCCATCAGGCTCTGCATGATCCGCTGACCGGACTTCCCAATCGTCGCAAGCTGGATGATGTGCTGGAGAGCACGATCACGACTTCTGGGGCAACAGGAAGTTCATTTGCGGTTATGGTGATGGATATCGATCGTTTCAAAATGATTAATGACTCTCTGGGACATTCCATTGGAGATGTGTTTCTTCGGGAAGTGAGCGGCAGAATTATGAGTGCAATCCAGGATTCAGACCCGAACGCGACGGATAATGTCATGCTTGCTCGTATGGGGGGCGATGAATTCACACTGGTTGTTACGAATGAGCAGGGGAATGAGGAACGGGTGGCTGAACTGGCAGAACGGATTGTTCGAGCGATTCAGCTTCCTTATCGGTTAAAGGAAAACGACTTTTATGTTACAGCCAGCATTGGAATCGCAATGTATCCGTATCATGGAAAAGGAGCGGATGCGTTGTTGAAGCATGCAGACTCTGCCATGTATGAGGTCAAGAAAAACGGCAAGAACGGTTTTCAATTTTACACGGCCCAGCTGGATTCGGAGCTATATGAACGAATTGAACTGGAAGGGTATTTGCGCAAAGCACTGGAACGGGACGAGCTGGTCCTGTATTATCAACCTCAGATACGTACAGAAGACAGCCGTATGATTGGCGTAGAGGCTTTGATTCGCTGGAATCATCCAGACAAGGGTATTCTGTCTCCGAATGTGTTCATTCCACTGGCAGAAGAGACAGGCTTGATCTATGAGATCGGGAACTGGACACTGCGCGAAGCGTGCAGACAGATGAAACTTTGGCATACGAGTGGCGGGCCGCTCATTCCGGTATCTGTTAACTTGTCTAGTCAGCAGTTTCATCAATCCAACCTGGTGGAGCAGGTCAAAAATGCACTCACGGAGACTGGCCTTGATGCCCGTTATCTTGAATTGGAAATTACAGAGAGTATGATGATGGATGCATCCGTATCCACAGGTATTCTGAATGAACTTACAGCGCTTGGAGTCAAAATCAGCCTGGATGATTTCGGAACAGGATATAGCTCGCTGAGTTATTTGAAGCATTTTCCAATTCATAAACTGAAGATTGACCGTTCCTTCGTGACGGATATTACGGAGAGCCGAAGTGATCAGGCGATTGTAGCCACGATCATATCGATGGCTCAGAATCTGAAGATGGAAGTGATCGCGGAAGGGATCGAGACGAAAGGACAGCTGGATATTCTGATGCAAAATGATTGCCGCGAAATTCAGGGATATTATTTCAGCCGTCCATTGCCGGCAAGCGAAGTGGAGCATGACTTTTTTGTGCCGCTGCGGCTGCATGGAGCTCCAACGATTCTCTAAGTTCACTTAATTGCCAAGCGGCAAGTCCCCGCCATATGCCAGGGACTTGCCGCTTTTTGTATTCTTATGATAAAAACTTGCGGTGATGCTTCTTGCCGTCATATGTGAACCAGATCGGTTTATCTTCTACGCGCGTTTCTACATGGACGGTACGCCCCCAGAGACGGTACAGATAAGGAAGGGTCCGTTCCATATATTTCAGATCCAGCTCAATGCCTTCATATTGATGCTTGAGCACGAGTTCTCCTGTGCGCAGGTAATCGGCATCCTGAACGACGAGGTACGGAGAACCACCGTTGATGCGTGAAAATACAAGCTGATCCCGTATGTTTTGCCAGGACTTGTCGGTAATTTTCCAGTCCGGGCCTTTTTTCTCGAATACATAGAGGTCGAGGTCTTCGGTTAATTGCTTGGTCATGTAATTGCGGATAAATGAAGTATCGGAATCGAATTCACGTACCTCAAACATTTTGGTACGACCTTGCCCAGGTTGGCGTCCAAAACGTTCTCGTTCTTCCCTGGACGGGTTATCCCAGCGACGTTCAATATCCTCGAATATTTTCAGCCCTAAATAGTAGGGATTCAGACTTTGCTTGGATGGCTGCACGACGGAAGAGTTTAGTTTGGCAAATTCAATCGTATCCTCACTGTTCAGGTCGAGCTCCCGTATAATACGTTGATGCCAGTAGGAGGCCCAGCCTTCATTCATAATTTTCGTTTCCATCTGCGGCCAGAAATAGAGCATTTCCTCACGCATCATACTCATAATATCCCGCTGCCAATCCGTCAACACTTCAGAAAATTCCTGGATAAACCACATGACATCCTTTTCCGGTTCTGGCGGGAAGTGATGCACTTGTATTCCTTCCGCAGGTGTTTCCTCGATCTGGGTATCATCAAGGGACCACAAGTCATCATAGCGACCTTCCGGCCTTGGCGTTTTCTCCCCACGCTGCTCCCGCATTTTCATCTCCATATAACGTTGTTTGTCCAAATGGCGGGGTTTGATCAACTGTGGATCGACATGTTCCTGAATCGCTATAACGGCGTCAATGAACGCTTCAACGGCCTCTGTACCATATTCCATCTCATAGTTGCTGATCCGATCAGCCGTCGCTGCCATGCTCTCCACCATATTACGATTCGACTTGGAGAAGCGGGCGTTGTTTTTGAAGAAATCGCAGTGAGCCAGCACGTGTGCGACGATCAGCTTGTTCTGGATCAGCGAGTTGCCATCCAGCAGGAAGGCGTAACAAGGGTTGGAATTGATTACGAGCTCATAAATTTTACTGAGTCCAAAATCATATTGCATCTTCATTTTATGAAAAGTTTTCCCGAAGCTCCAGTGACTGAACCGGGTCGGCATACCATACGCTCCAAAGGTATAGATGATATCGGCAGGGCATATTTCATAACGCATCGGATAATAATCCAGGCCGAATCCATCGGCAATCTCCATAATCTCGGCAATGGCGTATTCAAGGTCGCGAATTTCATCTGTCATCTTACGCTGCCTCCTTCCCGTTTCTGGAAAAAGCTGCGCAAAGCTTTGTACACTTCGCCTTTTTCTTTGATCACATAATACATGAACTGGTCGATCTTGATATGACGATAGGCGGACATGAGTGTGCTGCTGCGGTTGTACTGGTTCACCTCGCCATATCCAAACATGTTGCTGCGCTTCATCAGCTCACCAATCAGTTTGACACACCGCTCATTATCCGAGGTCAGGTTATCTCCGTCCGAGAAGTGGAAAGGGTAGATATTGTAGCTGGAAGGTGGATAACGGCTATCAATAATTTCCAGTGCCTTCATATATACAGAGGAGCAGATGGTACCTCCACTTTCGCCGCGTGTGAAGAATTCTTCCTCGGTAACTTCCTTGGCTTCGGTATGATGGGCGAGAAAAACAATCTCGACCTTCTCATACTGACGGCGGAGGAAGCGGGTCATCCAGAAAAAAAAGCTCCGAGCGCAATATTTCTCAAAGGAGCCCATGGACCCGGAAGTGTCCATCATGGCGATAATGACTGCATTGGACTGTGGAATAATTTTGTCTTCCCACGTCTTGTAACGCAGATCATCCGGACTGATATGGTGAATACCCGGATTGCCGGTAGTGGCGTTGCGACGCAAGTTCTCCAATATAGTGCGTTTCTTGTCAATATTGGACTGCATGCCTTTTTTGCGAATATCGTTGAATACCACTGTATGTGTCTCAATCTGATCCTTGTCTTTTTGCTTCAGATCCGGAAGCTCCAGTTCCGCAAAAAGCATATCTTCCAATTCCTCGATGCTCACCTCGGCTTCAACAATGTCATGCCCGGGTTGATCTCCGGCCTTTTCACCTTTGCCTGGTTTCTTCGAAGCGGGATCACGACCGATGACATCCCCGACCTGACTGTCACCGTCTCCCTGCCCCACATGTTTTTGCTTTTGGTAGTTATACACAAAACGGTACTCATCCAGGCTGCGGATTGGTACCTTGATGATTTGTTGTCCATCGGACATAATGATGTTTTCTTCAGTAATCAAATCAGGCAGATTCTGCTTGATGACATCTTTAACCTTTTGCTGATGGCGTTGCTGGTCCTGGTACCCTTTGCGGTGAAGCGACCAATCTTCCCGGGATACGACGAACGAGTAAGGCTGGTTTGAATTTGACATGTAGGCACCCCCCATTGAGATTACGCGGCACAGTTTGGCCTGTCGGTAATTAAGTATATTCACGGGCGGGGACGATATGTGATGCGTGAGTAGATAAAATGATACAATTACGCGAGTTTGCCTTCCGGGATCATCTAAAATTGTACAGATCGTCCGGAACTTTTTTACAGAAACGATGAACAAGTGTGACGAACTTCCTTTACAATAGGGACAGGTGTTTACTTGACATCCCTCAGAGGGATGTGTGCAAAGGAAGGATATCATTTGGATAAAAGGGCAGTTAAGGCATGGATTATGTATGATTGGGCCAACTCGGCCTATGCGACGACGGTACTTGCTGCCGTTCTCCCCGTCTTCTACGCTTCCGTGGCTGCAGCTACACTCGATGCAGATACCGCAGCATCTTATCTGGCATACACCCATTCCATCGGTATGTTATGTGTAGCGCTGCTAACTCCTTTGCTGGGGACATTAGCGGATTTAGCGGGGCGCAAAGGTGATTTTCTGCGAGTATTCTCTATCATTGGCATCGTTGCAACACTCGGATTCAGTTTCATTGGGGAGGGAGACTGGCTGCTCGCTTCTGCACTGCTGGTCATTTCGACAATCGGGTTTGCAGGTGGAAATACATTCTATGATGCAATGCTGCCTGATCTGGTGTCAGCCGATCGAAGAGATATGATCTCCTCCAAAGGCTATGCTTATGGTTATATTGGTGGAGGATTGCTTCTTGCGATCAATATGCTAATGATTCAGCAGCCTGAGTGGTTTGGGATGGCGAGTACACTTGCGGGAACAAGACTTGCTTTTATTTCCGTAGCGTTGTGGTGGTTGGTATTTTCCATTCCTTTATTCCGCCATGCCCCGCGTCGACCTGCTGCACCGGATATGCCCAAGTCATGGAAAGGGTATGCAGGAGTGGGTGTACGCAGACTTGGCCGAACTTTTCGCCAGATACGGCGCTTTCCCCAGTTGATGCGCATGCTGGTTGCTTTCTGGTTTTTCAATGACGGCATTAACACGATTATCTTGATGGCAACGATCTATGGAACAAGCATTGGGATCGGAACAGCAGATCTGATGCTGGCTTTGTTACTGACCCAGTTTATCGGGTTTCCTTGCACATTGTTGCTGGGGGCATGGGCACAGCGTTGGGGCGCGAAGCAGGTGTTGATGGTAAGCTTGTCCATTTACATATGCATCGTTATCTTAGGGTATTTCATGACGTCAGCCATTCATTTTTATCTGCTCGCTGGGCTGGTTGGCGTAGTGCAGGGCGTAAGTCAATCAACAGCGCGTTCTTTGTTCAGTAATTTGATACCTGCTGGTAGAACTGGAGAGTATTTTGGATTTGTGAATATTACAGGAAAATTTTCTTCCATTTTTGGGCCGTTTGTGTTTGGTTGGGTGGGCCAATTAACAGGGTCAACCCGTTGGGGGATTCTGTCTTTAATTTTCTTTTTCGCTGCGGGGATTGCAGTGCTGGTGACTGTGAAAGTGCAGCAGGGGATGTCGGATGCGATTCAGGCGGATCAGGAAGAAGGGCAGGGCTGGATGCATCATCCCATTTCGGGAAAAAGCTCAGAGGCAAGATCGACTGGATAAGTGGTTATTAACGTTTTATAGCTAATGTTCATCATTAATAATAGTAGCTCCATGGGCATGTTTTTCGTAAACTGCTCTGGAGCTTTTTCATGTTTATGCAATAGTTACAAATGATGAGGGTCATAGAATAAGTATAAGTGATTAAACGACAGAAAACAGAATAGAGTGGATAGAAAGATATTATGAAAAGGTGAAAATAAAAGATTGACATGATACATTTTGTATCATAGAGTAAAAGCATGAATACATATCGTATCTAAAGATTGTCGAAAGTACATCATCCATTTTACCTATTCCCGTATGGGAATATTAGCGGATATTGATATAAAGAGCTATACCAACTGCATGCTTATTTTAATTTTACAGAGGAGAGGCTGCCATTGGTAGATGTTCATGGTAACGGACTTGTCTTACTACTATGTGTACCTCGCAGTGGAAGTTCGCTATCCACCGTGATGCTGCAAAATCACAGCCGTGTATTTGCCACACAGGAGATGTGGTTTCTGATGAATCTTGTAGATTTGCAGAAGGCTGATTCCCGCCCCTATGGTGGAAGTGCCATTATCCGTCAGTTTTACAGCGCTATGGTTTCAGACGAAGGTTTTGAGAAGGCGTGCAGAAGCTTTGCTCTTGAAATCTATAACGGATTTCTGGAGGGGAGCGGTGCAGACTTCATCGTAGATAAATCTCCTCGTTACTATTATATGCTGGAATGGCTTGATCGCCTGTTTCCACAGTCCAAGCGCATTCATCTCCAGCGTAACCCCCTTGCCATAGCTGCTTCCTACAAAAAGGTAAACCGCCATACCGGAGAAGGATTCGAACTGATTCGCAGCTTGCAGAGTCCGAACCTTAATATGAAAGCAGTTGATCTCACACTGGGCATGCTCCGTTTAAATGATTATTTTGCGGACAAACACACGAATGCCTATGAAGTTCAGTACGAACAACTTGTCTCCAACCCTCGGGACGAAATGGAAAAGTTATGCGGTTTTCTTGGCATCGGATATGAAGAGGGAATAGAGCAATATGGACGCTTTGTGGACAGTACAAAGTCCAATATGTTCTATAGTATGGGTGTCGGTGATCCGTTTCTATCCTCGCATCAGGAAGCTCATAAAGATTCTGTTAACAACTGGAAAAAAATACTCGATCCACAGGAAGTTGAATTCTATTGCCGGGTGATAGGCGCAGATCTATTCCATCGGATGGGCTACAGTGAACAGCTCAAAGAAGCCGAGCAATGGACGGGTGTACGTTACGAAGCTGGCCCGGATGAGGAAGTCATATCCAAGCTAACGCTTCAATTCTCAGAAGCAACGGGCAGCAGCTGGCAGCAGGGTTACCGGATGCAGCCTGTAGACCTAGCGAGCAATACTCCAGATGGAAACAGGGATAATCAGACAGCGAATGAACCCGATGCAATTGACCCGACACTGGCCGCACTGGCAACGATCAGGCAGTTGGAAGCTGCATTACGTGCAGCCGATAATCGGCTGGAGCGAGGGTACAATGAGCGGGAACGGTTAAAGGTACAGCTTGCGTCTGCTCACAGCAAGATTCAGCGTATCAAATCCTTGATTCCGTTTGGGAACCAGATAAGCGCCTGGGCTTCACAGCGCAAGATACTCCGGGGAGGAAAGTCATGAGCGCTATAGCAGGAATTGTTCACACCGATGGTCAGCAAGCGTTATGGGAGGACAGTTGGCGCTTATATGCCAGTCTGGGCCACGTTCCGGCGGATACAACGGGGGTATGGAAAGGTAATGAAGCTTTTCTAAGCTGCCACGCCCAGTGGATTACGCCGGAGTCAGTCAGCGAGCAATTGCCCTTATATGATGAAGTGAGTGGTCTGACTATCACGGCGGATGCCATTTTGGATAATCGGGAGCAGCTGGCAGATCAACTGTCCATATCGAGGGCTGAGTTAGCCGGATTGTCGGATAGTGAACTGATCTTGCGAGCTTATCAGCGGTGGGATGAACATATGGCAGAGAAACTGCTTGGCGATTTCGCTTTCGCAATCTGGGATGATCGCAAGCGTAGACTCTTCGCTGCCAGAGATATTACGGGCATGAGATCCTTTTATTTTCGGCATGATGGTGAACGGTTTGCCTTCTGTACCTTAATGAATCCGTTGCTGCAATTGGAAGGTGTACATAAAGAATTGGACGAAATCTGGTTGTCCGAATTTCTTGCCATTCCCGACATGCATGACTCAGCAGATATCCATTCGACCGTCTATCGCGGAGTGAGCCAGCTGCCCCCTGCCCATACACTTAGCTTCAGGGATGGCAGGCTGGAACAGAAACAATATCATCGTTGGGACGAAGTGGAGCCTCTACGGCTCAAGTCCGACGGGGAATATGTAGAAGCATTCCGTGAGGTATTTGGTCAAGCTGTTGGATCGCGTTTGCGAACGCATCGACAGGTGGCTGCTGCTTTAAGCGGAGGACTGGATTCTGGGGCTGTGGTTGGATATGCATCAGGAACACTGCGGAGTCAAGGGAAAACATTAAATGCCTACAGCTACGTTCCTGTGTCTGATTTTACGGATTACACATCCAAAACACTGTTAGCAGATGAACGCCCGTTTATCCAGTCTACGGTTAATCATGTCGGTAATATCAAGGAGAATTATCTTGATTTTGAGGGTAGAAGCCCTCTTAGTGAAGTGGACACCTGGCTTGATATTATGGAAATGCCTTATAAATACTTTGAAAATTCATTCTGGATTCGTGGTTTTTATGAAAAAGCGAGCCAGCAGGATGCAGGCATCCTATTGACTGGAGCGCGGGGCAACTTCACGGTCTCCTGGGGCCCAGCACTAGATTATTACGCCAGTTTGCTAAAAAGCGGACGTTGGTTCCGGTGGCTCCGGGAAATGCAGCAGTACAGTGAACGTACCGGGATGAAGTTCTCGCGAATTGCCAAAATTACGGGTCGTAAAGCGTATCCGGAATTGTTCAAATCCATGGCAAAGGGAGCTGCCCAAGCTGCGTCGGTGCAATTAATCCATCCGGAGTTTGCTAGACGAACAGGCGTATTGGAACGACTCAAATCAATTATTGTTCTGCAAGGCGGTGCTCAGGCAGATGCGCTCAAAGTACGGGCAGAGAAATTCAACAATCTGGCCATTGCGAACAAAAATGGTGCTGTCGCCACCAAATGCTCTCTTCGTTATCGGGCATGGGAGCGTGATCCTACGAGTGACGCTAGAGTGATCCGTTTCTGTCTGTCCGTACCGATTGAACAATATGTTAATCAAGGGACGGATCGTGCTTTGATTCGGCGGGCTACATCACCTGAGCTGCCTGACAAAGTTAGGTTAAATCAGCGAGTGCGTGGTGTTCAGCCCGCGGATTGGTTGCACCGCATGATTCCCAATTGGGGCGATTTTACTGCCGAATTACGTGCGTTATGTTCTGACAGCCGGGTCGCTGGCATATTGAACACAGAGCGAATCAAGTCCGCACTTGCTAATTTTCCAAACCCTCGACCCGAGCTTGCGTCCCACCCGGACTTGCGGTTAATGATGCATAGCCTGATCGTATATCGATTCATCCGAAAGTTCTGATGTATCTGGTGAATCTAGCGATATAAAGGGATACGGATTCTAATCAGTTGACTCATGAGAGGAGGTGAATACGATGCAAATGGAAAAAAAGGAATGGCAAGCACCAGCACTGGAAGTATTGGAAGTGAACCAAACAATGGCGGGCGTAGGTTACAGACAGATCGACTGGATTACAGTTCACGATGCTGACATGTACGATCCAACTTCCTAAGTTGTTTAGTTTTAACATGTGCCATCATACTTAGAAGGGCGGAAAGGGCAATATTCCACTTTTCGCCTCCGCCCTTATATTGAGCAGTGCGAATATAAGGGCTTTTTTTATCTATATGCAGATCGTGAAGGAGGAGTCATTCATTGTTGCCTGTGCAGTATGAAGCGTATGGCTTGCGTTGGTTGAGCCAATTCCCCATGCCTGAACTCCAAACCGTACAGAACGGTACAGATTCTGAATCTGTCCATGCGGATGTACACATTGAGATTGCTGATTTGCAAGCACACTGGGAAGAGTGGGATGTGGGAAGAGATAACTTTGTATCCCGGAATGGCAGTCTTTTTTTTCGAATCGAGGATACGGGTCTGTTTCTCATGGTGCAAGGACGCCGCATTGTGGTATCCCCTCAAGCGGGAGCGGACGACAAAAAGGTTAGATTGTTCGTGCTGGGCACATGTATGGCGGTCATTATGATGCAGCGCGGCATTCTTCCGCTGCACGGAAGTGCGGTGGTCATTGACGGTTGGGCATATGCATTTGTTGGACATTCGGGTGCGGGCAAATCTACTTTATCCGCTGCACTTGCTTCACGTGGCTATCCACTCTTAACGGATGATGTTGTGGCACTGACATGGGATGCGGGGGGAAGAGCAATCGTATCGCCGGGGTATCCGCAGCAAAAGTTATGGCAGCCCAGCCTTGATGGATTCGGCATGAAGGAACAGGATTATGCAACGGTTCATGCAGAGATTACGAAGTACGCGATACCTGTTCAGCACTATTTTCATGATAGACCGGTTCCGCTTGCTGCTGTTTTTGAACTTGATCCAAAGCCGGAAGAGATGCTGAAACCCGTACAGCTGATGGAAGTAGCAGGATTGGAACGCCTTCACATGTTGTGCTCTCATACCTTTCGGAGTGGTCTTGTGACCAGGCAGGGTCTGGCACAATGGCTGTTCGAGACAGTCTCAAGACTGTCCGCCAGTATCCAAGTTTTCAGAATCACGAGGTCAGGATCTGATTTTACTGCTTTTGAGATGGCTGACCGGATTACAGAACATGCACGTAAAGGAGTGTATACAGGACAATGACTGCAACGAAGCCAATGAATGGGGAAGAACGTGTGTTGCGGAAGGAAGGCAATCTTGTCAGTGACATGGGCGGGGAAAAAGTCATGATGAGCATTCATAACGGAAAGTACTATAATCTGGGCAGCACAGGTGGACGAATCTGGGATCTGATCAGTGAAGAACGAACATTGAATGAATTGGTTGAAGTGTTAGCCTCAGAATATGAGATTGAACCAGAGCTATGCCGTGAACAGGTTGTTCAATTCCTTGAGCATCTGACACATGAAGGATTAATTGACGTTACCCGTGGAGAGTAGAGCCATGTTGCGAAAAATTAAAGCATATCGTTCATTGCCACGTGAAATTCGTGGATTGGTATGGGAAGCTTATGTCCACCTGGGATGGGCACGAATACTTAAGGCGATGCCTTTTGCCAAGATTGCTCCTGGTCTGGGTACACCCATGTACGAAACGCCGATGACGGGACTCAACCGAGTTGATGTGACGACAATACGAAATATTTCTAAAGCTATACTTATTGCCAGCAGGTATACATTATGGGAGAGTCGTTGCCTTGTCATGGCAATCGCAGCGATGAAGATGCTGGAACGACGTAAAGTGGAGAGTACTCTATATATGGGTACTGCACGGAATAAACAAGGCCAAATGATGGCTCATGCATGGCTTCGAAGTGGGAAATTGATTGTGACTGGAGCAGATACAATGGACCAATATACGGTTGTCGGCGTGTTTGGCAAACGGTGTCCTGAGAAGGGAGCTGGGGAGATTGTCTACGATACATGAGTGGGAACAATATACAGCGGATTTTCCGCAGGAGCTTAAGCTGATTTTGAGCATGATTAAAGGCGATCTAACAGCAATAACCTCTGAGGACGCCCAAATACGGATGAAGGACATGGACTGGCAGCTCTTTTTGCAGCTCGCCCATCATCATCGACTGTACTCTGTTCTCTATCTGAAAATAAAAGAGTTGGATTCAGCGGTTATTCCCGCTTTTGTAGTGGAGAACCTGAAGCAGCAATACACAGCTAATACGTTCCGCATGTTACATCTGACAGCCGAGATGGAGCAGGTATGTGGCGCTTTTCGTGAACGAGGCATTCGGAATATTACGCTCAAAGGGCCTGCGCTGGCACATGATCTATACGGAGATATTTCTTTGCGGACCTCTAAAGATCTGGACATTCTCATTCCCTTTGATGATGTGGAGTTCGCGGAAGAGATTCTTGAATCACTAGGTTATGAATCGAAGGAAGGTAAGAGAACACCAACTGTTGCCAGCTGGAAATGGCGGGAACATCATATCTGTTACAAACACCCGGTCAAAAGAACCCAAGTCGAGATCCATTGGCGGCTTAACCCGGATTCCGGAAGAGAAACCGATTTTGAATTACTGTGGAAACGCAGCCGATTCAGCACCTATACCCAGACGCCTGTCCGTATGCTGGAAAGGGAGGATCTGTGGGCATATTTGGTGACGCATGGCGCAAGACACGGGTGGTTCAGACTGCGCTGGTTACTGGATATCGACCAGATGATTCGCAATATGCGACTGGATGTCAAAAAAGTGGAGCGACGCCTGAAAGCAGAAGGCAGATTATCTATCGGTTCACAAGCTCTTCATCTGGCTTCGGTATTACTGGACACCCCGTTGGATGCCAATTATCTTGCTTTGTTTTCTTCTCACGAACGTGTGGGAGAGAAATTAGCCAGACGCGGCGTAGTGTTCATGAATGAGATGATTGAGAGCCCGGCAGATGTAAAAAGTTATCGTTCCTATCTGTTCGCACTGCGAAGCACAAGGCAGAAGCTGTTTTTCTTTATCGAACGTTTGTATCCGAGTACCTGGGATGTAGACCAACTACCACTTCCGCGTTCACTGCATTTTTTGTATTTTCCGTTACGTCCGTTTCTCTGGTTCTGGCGGCGAATCAAAAGGAACACGATGACGGAGAGGGGATAACGTATGATTTCGGAATTACAATTTTTTATGCGGAAATTGCATCGTGTAACGGGCCCAGTGTTGTATTGGAACCTGCTGGGCATGATCTGCATCAGTCTGATGGAAGGAATAGGCATATATATGCTCGTTCCGATGTTAAGTCTTATTGGTATTTTTGAAATGGGTTCAACAGGTCTGCACTTACCCTGGATTTCAGAATTTTTAAATCGTTTTCCGGAAAATGGCCGGCTGCTGCTGGTATTGTTGACCTTTGTCCTCATTGTTTCTGGACAGGCGTGGCTACAACGTCTTCAGACGATTCGCAACACTCGAATTCAGCAGCAATTTGTTCGAACGCTGCGCATGGAAACCTATCGTGCCATCATTATGGCGCAGTGGTCTTTTTTTCTCCAAAAACGAAAATCCGATTTTAATCATATATTAACGACCGAACTCGCCCGTGTCAGTCAGGGAACGAATATTATGCTGCAAATGGCGGCTTCCTTGATCTTCACCGGCATTCAAATCGGCCTGGCCTTCTGGTTGTCTGCCAAGTTAACCGCTCTTGTCCTGGTCTGCGGATTGGTATTGTTTATTGTCTTAAGAAAATTCGTGAAACGGGCAAAGCAGATTGGGGATCAGACGTCGGAATATTCCCAGAGCTATTATAACGGTATTACAGAGCACTTTAACGGTATCAAGGATATTAAGAGCAATATGCTCGAAAAATCACATATTAGCTGGTTTGAACGTATGTGTGGGCGAATTGAACGTAACGTGATTCAGTTCAGCCAGTTGAACAGCGGCACACAATTGATTCATCGAATATCCGCGGCTGTCATTATTGCTGCTTTTATCTATTTATCTCTACATGTACTCGCTGTCCCTCCGGCAAGTTTGTTGCTCATCATTCTGATCTTTTCACGGTTGTGGCCACGTTTCACGTCCATTCAATCCAATCTGGAGTATATGAGTTCGATGCTGCCCGCGTTTCAAATTGTGAGAGAGTTACAGACAGAAACCGAGAAAAGCCGTGAGATTAGCGAAAAAACGGGTAATGCTGGTGAACCATATGATGAGGAGTTAACGGTTCCCGGTCCACGTTCGGTTAGAATGAAGGCCGAGGTCAAGCCGAACGAGCAGGAAGATGGCGATGGGCGGCCCATTGAACCCCTGGTGCTTAAGGAGTCCATCGAGTGTCAGCAAGTGAATTATCGCTACGAAGGTAGCAATACCTACTCGTTATTCGAAGCGTATGCATCCATCCCTGCGAAAGGCATGACAGCCATTGTAGGCAAGTCGGGAGCCGGGAAGAGCACGATGATAGATTTGATTATGGGACTCATACGTCCGGAGAGTGGTCAGATTTTGGTGGACGGGGTGCCGTTAACCGAGGATCGATTGTTAGCCTGGAGAAGTTCAATCGGATATGTCTCACAGGACCCTTTTCTGTTCCATACGAGTATTCGTGAAAATTTGCGCCTGGTTGATCCAAATGCCAGTGAAGAACAGATGTGGCATGCATTACAGTTCTCTTCGTCTGCAGCGTTTGTCCGCAAACTTCCACAAGGACTGGATACTATTATCGGTGATCGGGGCATCCGCCTGTCTGGTGGTGAACGTCAGCGTTTGGTGCTTGCCCGCGCCATGCTTCGGAACCCTTCTGTATTGGTATTGGATGAGGCGACAAGTGCGCTGGATAGTGAGAACGAACAGCATATTCATGAGGCTCTTGAACGCCTGAAAGGGCATGTTACCGTAATTGTTATCGCACACCGACTATCCACTATTCGAACAGCAGATCGAGTGATTGTATTGGATGAGGGCCGGGTTATCCAACAAGGGGGTTATCAGCAATTGTCTACTGATCCGGTTGGCACGTTCAGCAAACTGTTGAATATGCAGGCAGGTGTCGTGGGGCAATAATTCTCTCAGTAAATCCGGAAATGAACAAAGCAAAAAGGCGCGCCATTAGAGGCAGCGCCTTTGAAGTATGTGTAGTAGGAAAGTAATTCAATCTGATTGCCATTTGCATTTAGTGAACGATGGCATTGCTAACAGGTTGCGGCAGCTGAAAAGCACCAACACGTTCGAGATGCTGCACAATTTCATGCACGGCCTCTTCGATGGACAGCTCTTCAGTATCAATAATCAGTGTAGGATCTTCTGGAATATCATAAGGGGCAGAAATGCCTGTGAAATGTGGAATGGCACCGCTGCGGGCCTTTTTGTAAAGTCCCTTCGGATCACGGCGTTCGCATTCTTCGATCGAACAACGAACATAAATTTCAATGAAATCATCAGCTTCAAAGAGCTGTTTAACCATATTCCGGTCTTGTGCATCTGGCGATATAAAGGCGGAAAGAACAAATAACCCGGCATCTACCATCAGCTTGGATACTTCACCAATCCGGCGCAGATTTTCTTGCCGATCCTCGGCCGTGAACCCAAGATCCCGATTCAGTCCATGACGTACGTTATCCCCATCAAGTACGTAACAATGAACCCCTTTTTCGTACAGATACTGCTCTAGGGCAAATGCAAGCGAGGATTTTCCTGCGCCGGATAGGCCGGTGAACCATAAGGCACGACTGCGATGACCGTTATGTTTTTCCCTGTCCTGCCTGTTTAAGCTGGATTGCTGCCAGGTAATATTACGCTCTTCCTTAGACATGAATATCCGCCTCTTCCTACTTATGGTATGTATAATATTTTAACATATTTACAAGATTATAGCACCTTCTGAATTTGGCGGAATTTAGCGTGAATCAACGATAATTCGGGTATAGATGTAGTACATACATAGCAGGAGGAAGACCAACATGAACAATAACATACACAACATACAGGTATATTTCCAGTGCGCGGATTGCGACCAGGATATTCGGGCAATCTTTGCTCAAGAGCAGGTCAGTGCGGTTCGTTGTCCAGAGTGTGGTAGAGCATACACATTGATGAAGCCTACCATTGGTGACGAGATTTTACTTGATTGGGAGCAGGAGGCTCTATATCATAAATTGCGCGCAGATCGCTCTGAACATGATAATCATAATATGTCTGCCCTGATTATTAAAGTCATTGAGCTGCTAACCTGGCGGGATAGTGGTGATGGTCAGACACGTGCAATAGAGATGGTTAGAGAATGGTTGGCTTCCAGTGGAAAACCTCAGACCTTACTTGAATTGTTTCATCATCCCGAGCGAGACAATAAACGGTTTTGAACGAAGAAATGAGAACTGGGTTCCATGGTGTGTAAGTATGTGAAGCGATCTGTAATCGAAAATTACATACATTATCTGTTCCTGTGGCATATTACCTGAAGGTGTTCGTGATAGGAAACGACAAACCGAATTTTTCAGGAACAGGAGCGGATAGCAATGAAGCGAATGGTTCTTTACATGCTGCTGGCTGTATTGACGTTCGGTATATTACCGGCACATACTGAAGCATCGCCAATAAATGGAGCTTATCATTTTGGCTTTAAAAAGAGCCAAAACGGCCAGTTGCCTTCCATTGATCAGGAAGGATTTAAGGAGATATTGCAGCATAACGATGCCATTTTCCTGGGGGATACAAAACAGAAAGAGCTGTATCTTACGTTTGATAACGGATATGAAAATGGGTTTACGCCAGCTATATTGGATGTTCTGCGCGACAAGAAAGTGCCAGCTGCTTTTTTTGTCACCGGACATTATCTAAAAGACCAGCCTGAATTGGTGAAGCGAATGTCGGTAGAAGGCCATATTGTGGGTAACCACTCCTGGAGCCATCCCGATATGACCCGAGTTTCCAATGAAAAAATAAGAACAGAGCTTGATCAGGTACGATCTGAGGTCAATCGGTTGACTGGACAGCAAGCGACCTTCTTGCGGCCACCACGTGGCATTTTTAATAATCGGACGCTTGCAGAGAGTCACGCCCAAGGTTACGTTAATGTATTTTGGTCCGTTGCCTATAAAGATTGGGATACTAAAGTGCAGCGTGGGACAGAATATGCACGTCAGCAAGTTCTGAAACAGCTTCATCCGGGAGCAGTCATTCTGCTTCACTCTGTGTCTAAGGATAACACGGAGGCGCTAGCTTCTATCATTGATGAGGCACGTAAGCAAGGATATGCGTTCAAAAGTTTAAATGACCTGAAAACAAAAAGTTATTAATTTTACATGTTTACAATAGAAAAAGGGCATCCTGAGCTACGGTAGCTTGGGATGCCCTTTTTGGCTTGGTCTTTGAGGCCTTTTATAGAACCGTATTATAAATGATACCGATCGTTTTGGGACCACAATGACTACATATAACGCAGCCAGCCGTAGTTAATTCCACTCGTGCTCCAGTCTGCTCCTGTAGAGACTTTTGCAAATCAAGCGCGTCTTCTTCGGCCATGGTATGTACGACGATAACAAGATCACGGTCGATCTGTTCCTTATGGTTAAGTGTGTTTTGCAGCATTTGTTCCAGCGCCTTTTCGCGTTTGCCACGCACCTTGTATGCAGGTGACATCTTGCCATCGGCTACCCGAATGACGGGTCGAATTTTCAGCAGACTGCCAATCAGGTTTTGCATGCCAGAGCAGCGTCCACCTTTATACAGATACTCCAACGTATCGATGACAAACTCCGTTCGCACATTTGGCTTGATGGCTTCAACGAGATGTGTAATCTCCATCAGGCTTTGCCCTTTTTCTGCTGCATGAACTGCCTTCATGACCATCAGGCCAATCCCGGAAGAAAGATTCAGAGAATCCACGACAGAGATGCGACCTTCCGGAAATTCGGAACTGGCCAATCTTGCATTTTGGTAAGTTGACGAAAGTTCAGAGGACAAGCTGATATATAAGATATCATACCCTTGTTCTATGTAAGGTTGAAATGCCGTCATGAAATCAGCAGGTGAAGGTGCTGCCGTTTTGGGCAGACGCCCATCCCTGCTTACACGTTCATAGAGCTGCTCTGGCTTAATTTCAGCACCGTCCTTCAGTGATTCCTCACCGAACACGACATATAAAGGGATGATACCGATATCGTGCTGCTGGATCCATGCTGGGGCCAGATCACTTGTGCTGTCCGTGAAAATTTTGATTCGTGACATGTCAATCTCCTTTGGATACGAAAATTTGGCAATAGAATGGATCAAATGAATCATATTGAGATGGATGGATCAGTGTTATCTCATTAACATCTTTGAAGAATGAATGTGATGTGGAGTTACGCTTTTACATCATATAGATCCCTGCGATTATAAGGCCTGCAAACGCCAGAATCATGACTCCGCTGAGAATGGTTCCGATGATAGCAAAGACTTTTTTACGATTTTTGAGAATGAGCCCGATCACACCGAGAATGAGTCCAGCCAGATTAAGAATCAGACAAACCAGAACAGCCAGAGAAGCCAGAACAACTGCTGGATGTAATGCTATCTCTTCCACTTGGATCGGTGTGGTTACGACGCCAATTGTACTGTTGATAGCCATCGTGGCAATACCTAAAGTCAGCATGTAACCAATGATTGAGGCCAATCCAATCACAAAACTTGCAATACCAGGCCCAGAATGTTTCAATCGACCCATAGATGGATTTTCAAGGTCGGAGGGGTAAGGTGTAAACAGATTATCATGATTGGGATCTGAATGATCCGCAGAGGAACTGGATTGGTAAGGATGATGGTTATTCTGGTTATTTTGATTATCCATAAATGGTTTATCCCTCCCTTAATCGTAGTCATGAGTGTAATTAACCTAATCCCGGTATTATGATTCTCATCAAGCGAATGAAGGCATTCCTTTTTACTTTTCCATAAAAATCGATAAAAATCAAGGTTTAACGCCAGTTTTCGTCGATTTGGAGGCAAAAGCGAAATAAAGTATATATAACCAGACATATAAATGCCTTCGCATCGTAGCTGGCTGGTAAACACTGCAAGGATTCGCTAAAATAAATAGTGAGAGATGAATTAAGGGAGAGAAAGCAAATGCAACGGAAATGGATGATGCTTGGTGCTGTACTGACAATGCTTGCTGTAGCTATTGGTGCATTTGGTGCACATATGCTCAAGGAAAAAATTGGTGCAGACGCCATAGCCGTGTATGAAACCGGAGTGCAGTACCACATGATACATGCAATCGCACTGCTGATTATTGGTCTTACAGCGGGCCAGCTTGGATCTTCTACCAAGCTCAAGTGGGCAGCACGTCTACTGTTTATCGGAATAATCATATTCTCGGGCAGTCTGTATGTACTGAGTATTTCAGGTATTAAAGTATTGGGAGCCATCACGCCAATCGGCGGAGTAGCCTTTATTGTCGGATGGTTGTTATTAGCAATAGACGTATGGCAGCGGGGAAAAGATCGCTCATGATGATTTATAATAGCTGGGCGTAGTTAAGGATAACTAACGATGTGCCAGCTCATTGTTACGTGATGAACACTAAAAAAAGCAACTTGCCTGGGAAATGTTATGGAATTCCCCCGTAAGTTGCTTTTTGTTTGAATGCTCATTGAGTTAGAGAAACTCATCAATTTCATTCGTTCGGAACGTATATACTTGTTTTTCATCCACATGGTAGACACTTACAATGCTGGTATCCCGATCAAAATTCAAGATTCGGCATGGAATGCTCTGATGCCGGCCGTTCTTGTTGTTCACAACGATCCGAGTAAGACGGTTTTCTTTGATAAGGGTATCAATCCATACATCGAATGAATTTCCGTTGGTAGTGTTGGATGCTTCGGTTGAAGGAGCTATCTGGGAATCAGGTGTTTCGATTTCACTTTGTGGTTTGACTGGAACGGTTGAAGCCGTCGCTTGATTTGGTGAAGAGTTCTTCTGTCTTGCATTGGATTGTGATTTTTTTCTTTCTTTATGAAGAAAGGCGAATGAGTCCTTTTTGGACTGCAGTGTCACTTCAATAATTTTGCCAAGCTCTATGCCGGATTGAATCCGGAAGTCCGCAATTTGTTCCTCTTTGTTTATGAACTCCAACAGGGACTGCAGTGCCAATGCATTCGAGCGGCTCTTAATAAGAATATCGACATTGAATAAAAAGCCGATTTCTTCTTCGTTGGATAAGGTTTCTTTCATTCATCCCAGCCCCGTTAAAAGATATGTCAGCAAAAACATGCTTCAATACACTATATCATTAAAAAGGCAATAATCATAGTGCTGGAGACATAGAAAATGAGCAACCACTTAGGCAAATTCAAGTAAAACCATATGCATTTCCAATCCTTTTCCGCAGGTGTCCACACGGCTATCCAGAATGAGGCATACAATTATCGTGACCTGTGAAAGAGGAGGTGTATCGGGAAATTATGGTGACGATGGAGCCGATTGTGGTTGGAGAACATGTTCTGGTCGGAGTAGAGGTAAAGCTGCCAAAAACGACATTACTGACGATTAATACATCCAAAGGATATATCATGTGCGGAGCACTCGACGTGGGATTACTTAATGAGAAGCTTGGGGATCGCAAGATTATTGCAGCTCGGGCGGTTGGCGTGCGCACATTGGAACAGCTGCTGCATGCACCTATGGAGTCGGTGACAACGGAAGCCGAAGCCATGGGCATTAGGGTTGGCATGACGGGTGTAGAAGCATTGCTCAAGATGATCTAATCCCTGAATATTAGACGATTAAAAAGGCTCCCCTACTGGGGAGCCCTTTCTTTAATTTACATGTACCAATCCTATATCAAACAATCAAACTTACTTCTATTAATTAAGCTTCATCCTTGGCGAACAAGGCAGCCAGATTCTCTTTGAAAGGAGCGCGAACGACCCCTTTTTCCGTAATAATCGCCGTTACATATTCGTTAGGAGTGACATCAAACGCCGGGTTGAATACTTTCACACCTTGTGGTGCCGTACGTTTGCCAAATCCTTCGGTTACTTCCTCCGCAGCACGTTCCTCAATCGGAATGAGATCTCCGGATGGCGTAGACAGGTCAATAGTGGACAGTGGGCTGGCAACATAGAAAGGTATGTTGTGCGCTTTGGCAAGGACCGCTACGCTGTAAGTTCCGATTTTATTAGCTACATCCCCATTGGCAGCGACGCGGTCTGTACCAACGATAACTGCCTGAATCCAGCCCTTGGACATAACCATACCAGCCATGTTGTCGCAGATCAGAGTGACATCAATACCGGCTTGCTGGAGCTCGAAGGCCGTAAGGCGTGCACCCTGAAGGACAGGACGCGTTTCGTCTGCGAATACTTTCAGGTTGATGCCACGCTCATGAGCGAGGTACATCGGTGCAGTCGCCGTTCCGTATTTCGCGGTTGCAAGTCCGCCTGCATTACAGTGTGTGAGCACACCCATACCGTCTGCGAACAAAGGAAGAGCATTTTCACCGATAAGACGGCAGACTTCTTCGTCTTCTTTTTGAATCAAAAGTGCTTCCGCTTCAAGAGCAGCATTGCTATCTTCGATGTTTGCACCGGATTCAGCGAGGTCACTGGCTTTTTGCATCATACGATCCAATGCCCAGAACAGGTTAACAGCGGTTGGACGGGAAGTGGCAAGATGAGCACAGATGGATTTTACATGATCGAGCCAGCCTTGTACGGCAAGTCCGTCATATGCCTTGGCACCAAGCACGACGCCGAATGCAGCAGCAATCCCGATCGCTGGAGCACCGCGTACTTTCATCGAGTGGATGGATTCCCATACCTCTTCGGGCGTGTACAGTTTCAGCATCAGAATTGTTTCAGGCAGCAGACGCTGATCAAGCATTTCAAGCTTGTCCTGTTTCCATATAAGGGAGGACAGAGGCTGATGTTCAGGGTTTGTCATGGATGTTCCTCCGTTCCTTGAGTTAAGCTTTAATAAAAGTAACTGCAGTAGCTACTGTATCTAGAAGTTCACCAATGGTATTCAGACTGCGATTACGCTTAATGAGTGCTTTACCGATTGCCAGCGCTTTGCGCTGAGCACGTTCACGTTGTGTCGCATCTTCAATCGTATCGATATCTGCGACATGCGCAAGTCCGACAATACGGCGGACCATTTTCGCGCCCGCAAAGCCAGCAGAATCTCTGAATAGTTGTTGTACGTAAAGATCTTCGTATCCAGGCGTCTTAGCCATAGGATCAACCAGATCTGAAGCCCACAGGCTGCGGAAACGGGATTCGAATTCAGTCCATACGTCACGAACCATATCCAGCAATATCGTTTCACGCTCATGAAGAGCCGTCTGATCCTGGATTCGGCCTGGCAGTGAGGCGTAGTGGAGTAACAGATTGGCAAGCACGGCTCCTACATCAAATCCCATTGGTCCGAAATAGGCAAATTCGGGATCAATGACTTTCGTGGATTCAGCTGTGACAAAAATACTGCCTGTGTGTAAATCACCATGAAGTAGAGCTTGACCATGGGTAAGAAATTTCTCGCGTAGCAAAGCTACTTCAAGATGGAGTTCTCCATCTGTACGAAGTGCTTCCGCTTCGTCTTCAATGGCTGCCTCATAATTATTTTTCTCCGCAATGCGATAGGGTTCATCAAAGATCAGATCTTCGGTTATTTTACATTGATCCGGATTGACGAATCTTCCCTGTTTCTCTTTCTTCAGTTGCTGGTTCATGCCAAGATCTGAAGTGAAAAACAGCGTTCTTGCCATGAACTCCCCGATATGTTGTGCAAAAAGAGGATATGTTCCGCCATCGATGAGGCCTTTACGCATAATCACATGATCGCTCAAATCTTCCATCACGGTTAAGGCGAGATCATCATCATAATGGTACACTTCGGGTACCATTCCCGGACATAGACGATACTCTTCCTGTAGAATTTCCCGTTCAATTCTGGCACGCACCAGAGACAATGGCCATGATTCTCCAACCACTTTCGCATAAGGAAGAGCTTGTTTGATAATGATACTTTTATCGGAGTTCTGATCCGTGATATGGAAGACCAAATTCAGATTGCCGTCACCGATCTCACGACATTCCAGATTCGCATCTGCCGCAAATGGACCCGGTAATGTTTTGGCCAGTTCGATTGCATCCTGGGGTGTAAAAGGGCGATATTGGGACAAGAATGCCACCTCCATATATATGAAGAAACAGGAAAACCCACTTCTTTGCTTGGTATATGTCAGTATATCGGAAATAACTGTGATTTTGTACCCTTTTTTTGAGACAGCCTATACCGGACTTGTTTCGAACTTCCGGTGTACGGGTAAAAACAAATAGGCCGGACGGTTGATAGAAATACCGCCGACAAGGCTCTCCGCATTAAGGCGGTGCCGAAATGTTAAATCTCTGTTATTCACATTCAGGTTGACCTGAATCAAGTGAATGTCAGACTAATTTTATAATAAAAGGATGGGATTAAGATGGCTACAAAAAACAAAACAGCTCAAGCAAAATCGGTGGAACAAGTACTTAATCGTCAGGTGGCAAACCTGAACGTCCTGTATGTTAAAATCCATAACTATCACTGGTATGTAAAAGGACCCAACTTTTTCACACTGCATGTGAAATTCGAAGAATTCTACAATGAAGTGACTGTACAAATGGATGAAATCGCTGAACGTATTCTTACGCTCAAAGGTAGCCCTGCGGCTACAATGAAAGAATATCTTGAGCTGTCCTCCATTCAAGAGGCTGCTGGTGGCGAAGATGCCAACACAATGGTACAGAATCTAATCGAGGATTTTGCTACATTGTCGAACGAGTACCAGGAAGGTATTGAAGTAGCAGAAGCTGCGGAAGACCAACCGACTTCTGATATGCTGACAGGCTTCAAGGCTGATCTGGAGAAACATATGTGGATGCTGCGCTCTTTCTTGGGCTAATTACATTCTCACTTTCTCACTTACTGAGTTCGTTGGCTTATAAACCATACAGTTACTCTAACCTACCTTTCACGTTGTCAGGACGACGCCGAGCGTCTATACTGCTGACAAGACTGACTTGGGGAGGAGATCTTTATGATAGGCACAACGATACCGGCATTAAAAGAATGGGCCTCCGCTATCAAAGCGCTGGAAACGGGTCGCCAGATTATGGTGATGCGCAAAGGCGGGATTGTGGAGGAAACCCGACGTTTTGAGTTAAAAAGTCCAGCGTTCTATCTGTATCCGACTTATGAACATCAGCGTAAAGAACTGATAAAGTCCTCTGATCATTTCTATGTTGAGGAATCATTGGCCGAATGGGTGCCTGAAGCTTCGACGATCCGTCTCACAGCATATGCTGAAGTGGCACAGGATTTGGAGATCAGAGATCAGGAGATGCTGGATCGACTTCTTGACTTTCATATGTGGACTGCTGATTTTGCCGAAGACCGCCTAAAGTGGAAACGCAAAGATCCACTCCACGTATTGATACTCCGAGTGTACCGTTTGAAGGAACCGATGGAGATTCCCGTATTACCTGAATACAACGGATGCCGTTCTTGGATTTCCATTCCGAATGGTCCGGTGCCGCGCGAAATGACGCCGGTGGTGGACGTTGCGGATTTTGACGAACAGGTACAGAAGATTAACGAGACGCTCAAAATGTAATGTTATTTATCGGAAGGACTTGTCCATGATATGGATAGGTCCTTTTTCGATTGAGAGGAGCAGATTTGATAAAAGGTTGAATTCCTGTGATTTTTCTCACTGTCTATTTATGACGAAGAAGTTTTGTCATTTGATTCAATCTGGCTTTTATTATAGAATCAGATAGAATAATGTTTCCTGTAAGGGACAAGAGTTCTTAGGAAATGACTTGATAATCATTGAGAATCAGTTTAGAATTATTCTAAAGTGATTCTTGCTTTGGAGATTGGAGTACAGGAGAAATTCAGGGGAAGCCCTGTTCAGATATTAATAGGTGCTTTTTCGTTTTCGACAGTAAACATCAATTTAAACAATGGAGGGAAACAATACACATGGCTACGAATTTCGTCATTGAAGGTCTGAAAGCGACGATCGAAGGTAAGGAAATCCTGAAAGGCATCAACCTGGAAATGAAAGGTGGAGAAATCCACGCAATCATGGGTCCGAACGGAACTGGTAAATCAACACTGGCTTCTGCACTTATGGGGCACCCTAAATATGAAGTAACAGACGGTACGATTACACTTGACGGTGAAGATGTACTGGATATGGCTGTAGACGAGCGTGCTCGTGCGGGTCTGTTCCTGGCTATGCAATACCCAAGTGAAATTGCTGGTGTAACGAATTCCGACTTCCTGCGTAGCGCAATCAATGCACGTCGTGGTGAAGGCAACGAGATCTCCTTGATCAAGTTCATTCGCCAAATGGAAGGTAAAATGAAAGAACTCGACATGAATCCTGAATTTGCTCACCGTTACCTGAATGAAGGTTTCTCTGGTGGTGAGAAAAAACGGAACGAGATTCTGCAAATGATGCTGCTTGATCCAAAAATCGTAGTACTCGATGAAATTGACTCCGGTCTGGATATCGATGCTCTGAAAATTGTGGCAAACGGTGTAAACGCAATGAAGAGCGAAGATCGCGGCTTCCTGATCATCACTCACTACCAACGCCTGTTGAACTACATTACTCCTGACTATGTGCACGTAATGATGCAAGGTCGTATCGTAAAATCTGGCGGACCTGAGCTGGCACACCGTCTGGAAGCTGAAGGATATGACTGGGTTAAAGAAGAGCTGGGAATCACGGACGAAACTGTAGGTCAAGCGTAAAGACAAAACGGAGGAGGATAATCAATGACTACACAAACAATTCTTCCGGTTGAATCTGAAGCGCTTCGCGCCTTGTCGGAAAGCAACAATGAACCCGGCTGGTTGACCGAGCAGCGGCTCGAAGCCCTTAAGCTTGCAAGCGGGCTTGCGCTTCCCAAACTGGAAAAACAAAAAATCGAACGCTGGAATGTCAGCGAGTACGGCACATACAAAGCTAGTGAAGCGATTGCTTCCCTTGAGGAAGTACCAGCTTCCATTAAAGATCTGGTTAAGGACCAAGCAGAAGGCAGTCTGGTTATCCAGCGTAATTCCGGTACGGTATATTCCAAGTTGTCTGCTGAACTTGCAGCAAAAGGAGTTATCTTCACAGATCTGGCTACTGCAGTTCGCGAACATAGCGATTTGGTAAAACCATATCTGAATACGGCTGTAAAAGCAGATGAGCATTCCCTTGCTGCACTGCATGCAGCACTTTGGAACGGTGGGGTATTCCTCTATGTTCCGAAAAACGTAGAGATTGAAGTTCCGCTGCAAGCGGTACTGCTCACAGATGATGCTACTGCAACATTTGCACCACACGTGCTTGTCGTTGCTGAGTCCAACAGCTCCGTTACTTATGTGGATAACTATGTATCTGGCGAACTGTCTTCACCTGTGTTCCATAACGGTGTTGTGGAAGTATTCGTGAAAGCTGGTGCCAAAGTCCGTTTCGCATCAGTTCACCAACTGAGCACAAATGTTACTGACGTATCTTTCCGCCGTGCAGTGGTGGAGAACGACGGTTCGATCGAGTGGATCGTTGGTGAGATGAACAACGGTGATACTGCAAGCAACACGATGACAGTTCTTAAAGGGAACGGCTCAAGCTCCGATTCCAAAGTTATCGCAGTAGGCTCCGGCTCTCAGAAAATCAACTACACTACTGAAGCTCGTCACTTCGGCAAAAACACGCCAAGTCAGATGATTACACGTGCAGTTATGCGTGAAGAGGCTTCTGCAATCATTAACGGAATTACGAAGATTGAGAAAGGTGCTACCAAAGCGGACGGACAGCAAACAGAGAAAGTACTGATGCTGAGCCCGAAAGCACGTGGAGACGCCAACCCAATTCTTCTCATTGATGAGGATGATGTAACAGCAGGTCACGCGGCTTCTGTAGGTCAAGTCAATGTGGAGCAAATTCATTACTTGATGTCGCGCGGGATTAACCGTACGGATGCAGAACGCCTGATCATTTACGGCTTCCTGGCTCCGGTGGTGGCGGATATTCCTCTGGAAGCACTGCGTACCCAATTGCAGTCTCTCATCGAACGGAAACTGGGACAATGAACCCGGCTATCCGCGAGCAGTTCCCGATCCTCCACCAGGAAATCAACGGACACCCGCTCGTATACCTAGATAACGCTGCGACTTCCCAGAAGCCGCTGGCTGTAATCGAAGCGATTAAACATTATTATGAATATGAGAACTCCAATGTGCATCGTGGTGTTCATACGCTTGGAAGCCGTGCAACGGATGCTTATGAAGGCGCACGTGAAAAGGTTGCCAAGTTTATCAACGCACGCCGCACACAGGAGATTATTTTCACCCGTGGGACAACGACCGCTCTGAATTTGGTGGCTTCGTCCTACGGACGCTCAGTTTGCAAAGAAGGCGACGAAATTGTTATTACGCAGATGGAACACCATAGCAATCTGATTCCATGGCAGCAGGTAGCCAAGGAAACGGGTGCGACATTGAAATACATTCCGCTTCAGCCGGATGGCAACATTGATTTGGCTGATGTGGAGAAGACGATTACGAACAATACTAAAATTGTAGCAATCGCGTATGTATCCAATGTTATGGGTGTTGTTCATCCGGTAAAACAAATCGCTGAAATTGCACACCGCAAAGGTGCTGTCATCGTTGTGGATGGCGCACAGAGCACACCGCACATGAAGGTGGATGTGCAGGATCTGGACTGTGATTTCTACGCATTATCCGGCCATAAAATGTGCGGACCAACCGGGATCGGTGCACTTTACGGCAAAAAGGCGCTGCTGGAGTCCATGGAGCCGGTTGAGTTCGGCGGTGAAATGATTGATGATGTGGGTCTCTATGAATCCAATTGGAAAGAGCTTCCTTGGAAATTCGAAGGCGGAACGCCGATTATCGCAGGTGCGGTTGGATTGGGCGCTGCTATCGATTTCCTGGAGCAGATTGGCATGGATGAGATTGCTCATCATGAAAGTGTGCTGGCAGCTTATGCAACGGAACGTATGGCCGAGATTGATGGACTGACCATTTATGGACCAGCCAAGCGTCATGTCGGAGTGGTTACATTTAACCTCGGTGATGTACACCCGCATGATGTGGCAACTGTGCTGGATGCGAGTGGCGTAGCCATTCGTGCCGGACACCACTGTTGCCAACCGCTGATGCGCTGGCTGGAAGTCAGTTCAACAGCTCGTGCCAGTTTCTATCTATACAATAATGAACAAGATGTGGACCGGCTTGTCAGCGCCTTAATCCAGACAAAGGAGTATTTTGGCGATGCAACTTGATGATCTGTACCGGCGTGTCATAATGGACCACTACAAAAACCCGCGGAACCGCGGAACGTTTGATAATGAAGCTGTCACGGTGAATTTGAATAATCCAACGTGCGGCGACCGGATTTCACTGCAACTTTTGCTGAAAGACGGAATCGTTCAGGAAGCCAAGTATACGGGGGAAGGTTGTTCCATCAGCATGTCCTCGGCATCGATGATGACGGAGGCAGTCAAAGGTAAAACGATGGAGCAGGCACTCGACATGGCTAACCGTTTCTCCTCACTGATGAAAGGGGAAGAAGTCGATTTCGACGATTATGAAGATCTCGAAGCCCTATCCGGTGTGAACAAGTTCCCTGCACGCATCAAATGTGCCACATTGGCCTGGAATGCACTACGCAAAGGAATTGACGAAGAGGAAAATGTACAATAACGATAGGGAGGTAGAGCAAGATGGCTAAAAAAGCACCAGAAATGGAAGAGTATAAATATGGTTTTCGCGACGAACACAAATCCATCTTTCAAACCGGTAAAGGTCTGACTGCAGAAGTCGTTACGGAGATTTCCAAAATCAAGAACGAACCGGAATGGATGTTGGAATTCCGTTTGAAATCCCTGAAACAATTCGAAAAAATGCCGATGCCTAAATGGGGTGGAGATCTCGACGGATTGGATTTCAACGATATTCAGTACTATGTTCGTCCTTCTGAAAAACAAGGGAAAACATGGGAAGAGGTACCTTCCGAAATCAAGGAAACTTTTGATAAACTGGGTATCCCTGAAGCGGAACAAAAATTCCTCGCAGGTGTATCGGCTCAGTATGAGTCCGAGGTTGTATACCACAACATGCAAAAAGAATTGGAAGATCAGGGCGTAATCTTCATGGATACGGATACTGCACTTAGAGAGCATCCGGAAATCCTGCGTGAATATTTCGCAACTGTTATTCCACCGGCTGATAACAAATTTGCTGCATTGAACAGTGCCGTTTGGTCCGGAGGAAGCTTTATCTACGTACCTAAAGGCGTAAAATGTGAAGTGCCTCTGCAAGCCTATTTCCGGATTAACTCCGAAAACATGGGACAGTTCGAGCGTACACTCATCATTGCAGATGAGGATAGCTTCGTTCACTATGTTGAGGGTTGTACAGCTCCGATCTACAGCACGAACTCACTGCACAGTGCGGTTGTTGAAATCATCTGTAAGAAAAATGCCCGCGTTCGTTACACAACGATTCAAAACTGGGCACCAAACATCTACAACCTGGTTACTAAACGTGCCGTTGCTGAAGAAAATGCAACGATGGAATGGGTCGATGGCAACATTGGTTCAAAACTGACGATGAAATATCCAGCAGTTGTACTGAAAGGCCGCGGAGCTAAAGGTTCGGTTCTGTCCATCGCTGTAGCTGGTAAAAATCAGCATCAGGATGCAGGCGCGAAAATGATTCACTTGGCTCCAGATACAACATCAACGATTGTATCCAAGTCGATCAGTAAACATGGTGGTAAAGTAACTTACCGTGGTTTGGCTTCCTTTGGTCGCCAAGCGGAAGGTGCAAAATCCAATATCAAATGTGATACACTCATTCTGGATAATGAGTCCACATCCGATACGATTCCTTACAATGAAATCATGAATGATAACATCATGCTGGAGCATGAAGCTACGGTATCCAAAGTGTCTGAAGATCAACTCTTCTACCTGATGAGCCGTGGTTTGACTGATGCAGAAGCAACACAGATGATCATCATGGGCTTTATTGAACCGTTCACGAAGGAACTGCCGATGGAATATGCGGTAGAGATGAACAGATTGATCAAATTCGAAATGGAAGGGTCTATTGGTTAATCCAACTGCCCTAGCACGTTTCGAAAACGTGGATTTTGATTGTGGCGAAATTATGCTGAATCACTTTCACGTGATCTATATACAGCATCAAAAAAGATCGAGGGAGTTTATCCCTCGATCTTTTTTTATTGTAGTAGAAAACATACTTGAATGCTCTATCCTGGGTTTATTTGTAATAAAATAGGATCAATAGCACAAGCCATTTACTAGATTTAAGCATCTAATGGTAGAAAAGGATGTGAATACATGAGCATAAATCCGTTTAAAGGATATCGGATTACAAGTTCATTTGGCTACCGAATCCATCCTATTTCTGGCGGCCAGACATTTCACCGCGGAATCGATCTCGTCACAGAGCCATGGAATGGGCCCATCCATGCATTTATGGACGGGACTGTACGTTTTGCTTCGGAAGGTGCTACAGGATCAGGATTCGGCGGCTACGGGCTTACGGTTGCGGTACAGGATCATAGGGGCTACTTGCATTGTTATGCTCACCTTTCCCGAATTGCAGTAAAAGTTGGACAGCAAGTGAAACAAGGGCAGCTTCTTGGCAATCAGGGAAGTACAGGCGAAAGCACGGGTCCGCATGTGCATTATGAGGTACGCAAAACGAGCTTCCCTTCTTATGGATACACGGCTAGTGAGAGTGGTGTTGTTGATCCAGGAATCTACTTGAAATCTGAATATAGTTCAACGGTTGAAGGACAGGAGGGAACCCCATTGACGACGGAGGAAAGAGAGCGGTTAACAGCGATGGAGAAGATGCTGGAATCCCAGTCGGCCTGGATCCAGCAGCAGAAAAACATTTCAAGTATGGCTTGTCCGTCCTGGGCTGAGGAAGCTTATCATTATTACCAATCGTATATAAATAACGAGACAGGGAGTTATGACTTTTGGAGATTGCTTGTCATCATGTATCGCAAGGAGAAGGGCATTAAGGTCTCTTCCACCTCCTCAAGTTAACAGGCAAAGCAGGCAGACAACCATTTATTGAATGTTGCCAGTTCGCCCGGTTCATCCCAACGCAAACGTCATATGTTAAGGTATACCTGATGAAGAGGAGGCAATCACATGAGCGAAGTTGGATATGGCTGTGGTGGCAACGTAGGCGGCGTAGGCGGATACAATATGTTCACCAACACAGGTGCGATCTTGGTACTGTTCATTCTGTTGGTTATCATCACTAAAGCATTCTGTGTTTAATCGGATATGAATGAATAAGAATAAAAAAAGGGAAGCCTTAATGGCTCCCCTTTTTTACATGTAAACGTATGACATGTTCTCTTGAACTGGGCTTACTTTAACTGCTGCTGCGCATAACTGAATGCTAATGCTTACTGGATATAAATTTCAACGATGGCCACATCTCTTTCCTTCGCTAAATCAATGAAGGCTGTAGAGGTCTGAACGAGTGGGCGGAAGTAATCCGCGGGGTTGTTCAACACAATTAGGCCGGTTTCGCCGGTCGTGAGCAGAACCCTTTTGCCAATAAAATTGGGCAGCATATGTTTGATGAGTTCCTGCGTAACTTCAGCATTCAACTGACCGAAGCTGAGGCTGTACAATTCGCATAGCACGGAGATTAATTCCTGTTTGGTCTGATACACCCGAGTGGTCGTCATCGCGCTGTAAACATCGGCTACAGCCGTTATACGGGCAAATGGGTGTATCTCGTCACCTTTCAGTCCATAAGGGTAGCCGCTTCCATCCTCGCGCTCATGATGCTGAAGGGCAACGGTTGCAAGGATCTCGTCCTGAGTGGACTCTTTGACAATCTCATAACCATATAACGTATGTTTCTTCATTTCTTCGAATTCTTCGGGCGTTAACTTGCCCGGCTTATGTAAAATTTCAGAAGGAATCTTGGACTTGCCAATATCATGAAGATATCCTGCTTTGGCTACGGTTAGACACTCCTCAGGGTTGTAGCCCATCCAGCCGGCGATATAAAAAGCGAGCATTCCGACTTGTAAGGAATGGTTGTAGGTGTAGTCGTTATCTCCGTCAAGCATCAGCAGCAAGGAGACAACGTCCTTTTGTTTTTCAAGCTGTCCTGTTAAGGTTATCAAAATTTCATCGACCTGAGTCTCATCAATAAAACCCTTCTCCATGGCTTGTTCAAATAGAGATTCTGTACCTTTGATCGTATCGTTAAACAGGTTAGTTAACAGACGGGTTTGATCGGAAGGTAAGGTTTGTGCATCAGAGTGTAGGTCAGATGTTGTATGTTCTACATCTGCGTAATCGATTCCGTGCTGCAGCAGCTTGGCAATATCATCATCGCTGAGTGTGGAACCTTTCATCAGCATGTGGAGACCCGAACTGTTGTACACATCATTTTTTAACAGGTCGCCAGTTTTAAGATCAGTAACATGCACTCTCACGTATAAACCACCTTTTCCTCGACTAATATCGACATATATGATTATAATAACAAGAAAAAAATGGGTTGACAACGACTTATTTACTAATTTCATCACCTTTTGGACAGGTCGAATGACTAGTTAATTAATTGTCTGTGGGGTTCCAGGGTCCTAGTTGATGACCTTTCCACTCGGAACCATCTTCCCATATTTCTTTTTTCCAGATGGGTACATTCTGTTTGAGTCTTTCAATCGCGTAACGGCTTGCGTCGTAACAGTCACTGCGATGAGGGGAGGAAACGGCAATAACGACGCTGATCTCTGCTACGTCTACCTTCCCAATCCGATGGCTAATCGCACATTTTACGCCTGGCCAGCGCTCATTGATTTCATTACCGATAGCTGCCATCTGAGAAAGTGCCATAGGTATATAGGCCTCATATTCAAGATGAACCGTTCGTTGCTGTCCGGTCATTTCACGGGTGGTGCCAACAAAGGTAAGGGCTGCTCCATGGTTTGCAGTGATGACGAGCTCCGTTGTAGCTTCCACGGACAGTGGGGACTGGGTGATCAGGAATAATCCATCATCCGTGCGATGCTCAGGATGGGATGAACGATGTCCATCACCATTCAATTGGGTACCATCTCCTCCCGACACAGGGGGAATTAAGGCAAGTTCATCCTGAGCCTTGATTATAATATCGGCAGAAGCATACTGCTGGTTTACTGCCAGAAAAGAAACACGTATTTGGTCAGCCGCTTCAGGATAAGCAAGGCCAAGTTTTTCTTTTAATTGCATAGGCGTTGGATCCGTTCCGGGGTATTCATATTCAAGCAGGGATGTGCCCAGACGTTCAGCGATTCCTGCAAATAGTTGAATTGTTAATTTCATGGAAATTACTCACCTCTTTTTAATCTCTAAACCCTATAAATATATCATAACGACGCGGAAAATGTTATGCTTATCCATTAGAGGAATGTACGTTATCGACGATAAGAGGGAGGCGGTGTGATGAGCACCAAGAAGGCGCAAACATTAACGATTCTACACACCAATGACATCCATAGTCATTTTGGTTCCATGAGCTCCATCGCCGCCATGATTGGACATGAGAAGGAACAGGCTGGAGAATTTCTGGTCGTGGATATCGGAGATCATATGGACCGGATGGCAGTTGAGACGGAGGGTACCCTGGGGGCGGCCAACGTGGATATCATTAATCTGACCGGTTATGATGCGATAACGATCGGGAACAACGAAGGACTAACATTTACACCCGAACAACTGACGCAGTCATATTCTGGACTTCTGTGTCCTGTTGTATGTGGAAATGTTGTGGACCAAGCTACGGGCCTGCCACCAGTCTGGATGAAATCCTCTCTCATATTGGAGAAGGGGCCATTTCGCATCGGTCTGCTTGGTGCTACAGCACCCTTTACTGCCTTTTATGAATTGTTGGGTTGGGATGTATTGGACCCAGTAGAGACGCTGCGTGAGCAAGTTGGAGATTTACGTTCTCAGGTGGATGTAGTCGTTATCTTGTCCCATCTAGGGCTTTCCACAGATCGCAGATTGGCTGAACAGATTCAGGGCATCAACGTCATTCTGGGCGGACATACACATCATGTACTGGAAGAACCTTTAGTCATTGGTCAGACGGTGCTTGGAGCGGCAGGAAAGTTTGGCCAGTGGCTCGGTAAGGTGGTACTGGAGCGGGAATATGAAGCGAATGAACTTACACTGGTGAGCAGCGGCTGTGTTCCAGTCCAGAACATGTTGCTCGAAGAAAGCGTGTCGCTGGCTATAGATACACACCGGACGGAAGCTGAGCGTGCGCTGGGCCAAACAGCCGTTATTACGGACAGAAAGCTGACCATTGATTACGATCATGAGTCTCCGTTTGCGTCTCTGCTTGCCCAAGCAGTTCGTCAGTTCACTGGAGCACAACTGTCTCTTGTTAACGCTGGGCAGCTCCTTGGAGATCTTCCGCAGGGGAATATCACAAAGGGAATGTTACATTCCCTATGTCCATCTCCCATTAATGCCTGTACAATATGCTTGAATGGAATTCAAATTCGGGAAGCGCTGGAGCAGTCCCTGTTGTCAGAGTTTTCACGTAAACCGATTATCGGGTTTGGATTTCGCGGGGATATTTTAGGAACATTATGCATGGATGGAATGGATGTGGAGTATGATCCCCATTCACCTCCATACGAGAAAATCCGTGCCATATATATAGAGGGTGAGCCGATGCGTGATGAACAAGAATATGTGGTAGGAACACTCGACATGTTTACGTTTAACGTAGGTTATCCGTCTTTTGCTCTTGGAACGGATACATCGTATCGACTTCCTGAATTCATACGTGATCTGCTCGAATCGGAACTAAAAAGGCCAGGGGCGCTGGATGACAGCCTGCGGTCCCGTTGGCATGAAATCTAACAAGTACTTGCCTTCTGCTGAAGCGGCGGCTAGTGGAAATTACATCTACGGAGCGGGAGAGGATAGGCTGTGCGTTTAGTACATATAAACCTATTGCAGCCTGGCATGAAGCTGGGGAAACGAATTTATAGTGAAGAGGGTTTGGTTCTGCTCAGTGAGGGAGTAGAGCTGACCAGTCGGTTGATTGGACGTCTAAAGGACCTGGGGATTGGATATGTGTATATATCGGATGCAGCAACAGAGGATATTATTATTCCGGATATGCTGCAGGAAGAGACTAGGCGCAGAGCGCTGGTCGAGATCAAACAGCAGTTTCAGAGCATGTCGGGTCTCAAAACCAAAAGCCGAATCCCACACTTCGGAAAAGCACTTAGCGGGTTAATGAATACGATTCTGGAGGACATTGGCAGTCAAAAGGAAGCGATGATTATGCTGATGGATATGAACGCCAGTGATTTTGATCTGTATAATCATTCTCTTAATGTATGTGTGTATACGCTGGTTCTTGGTGTGGCATCAGGCTATACTCGGCAGCAATTAATGGAGATTGGACTAGGAGCTCTGTTGCATGATATCGGTAAAACGCAGATCGCTCCAGAAATTCTGCACAAGCCCGCCAAATTAAGCGATGATGAATTTAAAATCATACAGCAGCATACTACATATGGACATCGTATTCTCAAAGATGAACCGGGTATACCGCTCCTTGCTGCACATTGCGCATTACAACACCATGAACGGATTGATGGCAGCGGCTATCCTTTTGGTTTGAAAGACAAAGAGATTCATGAGTACGCCAAATGGCTGGCCCTTGCCGATTCGTATGATGCGATGACAACCAATCGGGTATACAAACAAGCTTTGCTGCCACATCAAGCTGTGGAAGTATTATACACCGGTTCAGGGACACTTTATGAACAGCGAATGCTGGAAAAATTCCGTGATTGTGTAGCCATTTATCCCTTAGGTATTTCCGTCACGCTAAGTACGGGGGAGGTCGGGGTTGTTGCAGCCATCCATTCGCGTGTTCCACAACGACCACGTATTCGTGTTCTCAAAGATGCTTACGGCCAGACATTGAGTGCACCCTACGAGATCGATCTGTCCACAGCGTTGTCTGTTATGATTACAGGTGTTGAAGGTGTGGAAGACGCTACGCCAGCTTCAGTACGTGGCGAATTATTTTGATATCCTGACGTCAATGGATAATGGGTAACGCTCATATTGTAATATCAGGACCGAGCCGGCCTGATATTACACGGGCGTTTTTTGTCATGTAATGGACAGAGCATGCTCATGCCAGAGCACAGGAAATTGTGCTATGATTAAAGATAACTCCAAAAGTTGAAGACGGGGTATGTTGTAAATAAAACTTTTTAGGTTAATAAAAGGAATAAGGTGAAGAACAATGACCATGCTAAACTCAGGATCGGTAGAACCGATGCCTTTATCGCCGACTAATGATCCTTGGGATCCGATCGGCTCTTTGCGTACATATGGACGGCATGTGCTGACCAGTGTAGAAATGACCGTGACTCATCTGTGCAATATGCGCTGCGAGCATTGTGCAGTAGGAGATATGTTAACGATGCGCGAAGCACCAGCGCTTCCGCTGCCTTTGATGCTTAAAAGGCTGGATGAGGTTGAGCACCTTCAGACGATTAGTCTGACGGGTGGTGAACCGAGCTTCAGCCAGAAGACCGTGGATGAGATGATCATTCCGCTCCTCAAATATGCCAAGGAACGGGGCATTCGTTCCCAGATCAACTCGAATCTGACGCTGGATTACCGTCGCTACGAGCAGCTTCTGCCTTATCTGGACGTTATGCATATCTCATTCAACTATCTGAATGCCGATGACTTTCACCAAGTCGGGTTTGCCAACAGTGGTAGACCTGTAAAACGGGAAGTCGCGGTGAAGATGTATGAGAAAATGATTGAAAATTCCCGCAAACTTAGTGAAGCGGGCATGTTTATCTCTGCGGAGTCCATGATTAATTTCCGTACCCATGACAAGCTTGAGGGCATTCATCAATTGATCCGTGAGATGGGCTGTGTCCGTCATGAAGTGCATCCGATGTATAATTCGAATTTTGCTTCTTCGCTGCCGGTGCTTTCCCTTGATCATATGAGAGCGGCTATTCATCGTTTGTTGGATGTGCGTGACAAGGATATGTGGATGCTGTTTGGTACACTTCCGTTCTTCGCATGCAGTGCAGCAGAGCAGGATCGCGAACTGATTAACCGCCTGTATAGCGAGCCTAAAGTGACAGTTCGTAATGATCCCGACGGTCGTAACCGCGTTAACGTCAATATGTTTACCGGAAACGTGTATGTTACCGATTTTGCCGACATCCCGGAGTTTGGCAACATTCGTGACCGGAAGCTGGATGATGTATTTCATGAGTGGTCGGCGGAACATCCGCTGAATCAGACCGTTAACTGTCATTGTGATGCGGCTTCCTGTTGCGGACCCAATCTGCTAGTGGCAGATATGTATTATAAAGGTGTGGATTTCAAATCGAGAAAAGCAATTACACGTTGATATTCCAGGTGTATTCCTGAAATAGATAGAAAAGGGGAGTTTCGACTTGGGTATTCATACCGAATTTCATCTTGGGCAGTTGGTATTTAATCTGGTCTGTGTGTTTCTGCTCGTATTTTTGAATGGCGTATTTGTCGCAGCGGAATTTTCTCTGGTCAAAGTTAGACAAACACGCCTCACTCAATTACAGAGTGAAGGGAATAAGTTGGCTGGTTATGCACTGAAGGTGAATGGTAAATTGGATGCCTATCTTTCGGCAACCCAGTTCGGAATCACGTTGACATCGCTGGGGCTTGGTTGGCTCGGTGAACCGGCTATTTCCGAATTACTGGTCGAGCCTCTGATGTTCAAGCTTGGTGTAGCGGATACAGGACTTATATCCACGGTATCGGTCATTATAGGTTTCTGTATCATTACGTTTTTGCACATTGTGCTGGGTGAGCTTGCACCCAAATCTCTGGCGATTCAAAAAACAGACGGAGTGGCTTTGCTGCTATCGGCACCGTTGCTGTTATTTTATAAAATTTTCTTCCCATTCATCTGGGTACTGAACGCGTCAGCCAATGCACTGCTGCGATTGGCAGGCATTGAACCCGCCAGCGAAGGGGAGGCCCATTCGGAAGATGAGCTTCGAATTTTGATGAAGCAAAGTGCGAAAAGTGGCGTCATCGATAAGGATGAAATCAAACTGATGGATAACATCTTTGATTTCTCGGATATGCTGGCACGTGAAATTATGCTACCACGTACGGATATGGACTGTCTGTATACTCATATGTCGCTGGAAGAAAACCTGAAAATCATTAATGCAACGAAGCATTCCCGTTATCCTGTGGCTGTTGAGGATAAGGATGAGATTATCGGATTTATCCACATTACCGATCTGCTTCTTGCTGAACCTGACCAGCAGCATGATCTGGCTGCGCTTGTTCGTCCGATTCTGAATGTTCCTGAATCGATGGAGATCAGTCATGTACTTCGTCTGATGCAGAAAAAGCACTCCCAGATGACACTGGTGGTCGACGAATACGGTGGTACAGCAGGCTTGCTGACTGCTGAAGAGATTTTGGAAGAGATCGTTGGCGATCTGTATGATGAGTTCGAAGACGAACGTCCGCATATGGAGCGCAGTGGAGAAGCCTTTTCCATCGATGGTCGTTGCCTGATTGAAGAGGTTCATGAATGGACCGGTGCTGTCATTGAGGATGAAGAAGTCGATACGATTGGCGGCTGGCTGTTCAAGGAATTGGAAGGCAGCGTGGTCAAAGGTAAAACACGGGAGCAAAACGGTTATGTCTTTGAAGTGGAAGAATCCACCCGTCTCCGAATTACCAGAGTGAAGGTATATAAGCGACCGGATCCTGAAGAAGATAAGGTGGAAATAGGAGAACAGGAACCAGGTTCGATGCAGGATGATCGTGAACGTAACAGGGACTGAGTATTGATGAAATAATCATTGGGCACATAGTCCCCATATCAAATGAAGTGACCTTTGGACACTGCCCAGCGGGGTAAGTCGTTCGAAGGTCTTTTTTTACGTTCAGCTAAATATGGGATTAACTTGGGGGACAGCGACATATGGTTATAGAGACGGGAAATGAAAGCTTGGAATGAAGCGATGTCGAATGTACCAAATCAGTGATGAAGGAGGCGTTGTTCTGTGTCAGATCCACAGCTTCGTGCTTACGCCCCTTTTGTGGGGCCGTTTGATCCATGTCCACCGAAGACGATTCGGACGTACTTAGTTCCTCCGCAACTGTTTATCCCATTTCAGCCGATGGGCTGGCCGCAGTTCAGTCCTGCAGAAGCCTTAAGAGTTGGAACGTTGTGGCCTGCTTTATACAGTCCGTATACACCTGCGAGCTCGAAGGGAAGGAAGGTGGAAGCAGATGGAACCTGAAGCACCTAAAGCCTGTGATGCAAAATACTATGAGCTGCTGGAGGAACTTCAGGCCCTGGATTTTGTATTGGTTGAGTTGAATCTGTATCTGGACACCCACCCGGGCGACTATCAAAGCATCGAGCAATACAACAAATTCAGCCAGGAGCGGATGAGGGTGGCGCATGAGTTTCAGCAATTGTACGGACCTCTGATGAACTTTGGGCATGCTTTCTCCAAATATCCGTGGGAATGGTCCCAGACGCCATGGCCTTGGCAAGTATGAGATAACAGCCTCGGGTTTCCTTGCAGACGTTCCAGGCTAGGAGCTCGAGGGATCGTAACAGGTTGGATTTGATTTTATAGAGGAGGCATCTGCATGTGGGTGTATGAAAAAAAATTGCAATATCCCGTTCGGGTTAGCAAATGTGATCCTCATATGGCGAAATTGCTGGCGGAACAGTATGGGGGCGCAGACGGAGAACTGGCGGCTGCCCTGCGATATTTGAACCAGCGGTATACAATTCCGGACAAGATTATCGGACTGTTGAACGACATAGGCACGGAGGAATTCGCCCACTTGGAAATGATTGCAACAATGATATATAAATTGACAAAAGATGCATCGGTGGAGCAACTGGAAGCAGCAGGGCTTGGTCCAAACTACGCACAGCGTGACTCTGCACTGTTTTATACCAATTCTTCCGGTGTGCCATTTACTGCAGCCTATATTGCCTCGAAGGGAGATCCTATCGCGGATTTGTACGAGGATATTGCAGCGGAAGAGAAGGCACGGGCTACATATCAGTGGTTGATCGATCTTACGGATGACGTTGATCTACAGGATAGTCTCAAGTTTCTGAGGGAACGGGAGATTGTGCATTCCTTGCGTTTTCGTGAGGCAGTAGAGATTCTAAAGGATGATCGGGAGACGAAGAAGATTTTCTGAAAAGGACAATATATCGTTCTCATTGCCGTTCTCTGTCAAGGGAGCGGTTTTTGCGATGAAAGGAATTGTTCAGATCATGCTCCTCATTGGTTTTGAGATAATGGTAATGGGATGTATCCAGTAAAAGTTATCATCTCAAAACTTTAAAATAATAAAAAAGCAGGACCGTCCTTTTTTATTAAAAAAGGCTGCCCTGCTTTTTGGGGTTCCGTGTCAAACTCTCAGTATTCAACGACCATGGCAACATTTTGCCACCCAGCGCCAACGGTCCAGAACAGCACTTTATCACCACGCTGAATTTGGCCGGAAGTTATGGCTCGATGCAATGCAATAAACGGACTGCTGGTTGAGGTGTATCCGAACTCGTCTCCAATGTAGACGGCAATATCTTCGCTGATGCCAATGTTCTCGGATACAGCACGTATATTGCCAATGGATAATTGGGAGAAACAAGCGGCTTTGATCTCATCTGCTCCGATTTCATTACGACTTAGCAAAGTTCGAATCGAATCAGAGGCAGCGCCTACACAGATGGAATCATCAAACGGTATGAATTTTACATGGAAGGCACCTGCGTCAACACCGGTTTGGCCTAGTTTTGCAAGACCTTGTGCCGGGAAGAGAGAATTGCCGTACACACAGGTATCAGTCTGGTAGATCGAGTCAATAAAACCGACTGCCTGCTCGTCCCGTTCAACAATAACAGCTGCTGCTGCGTCCCCAAAGTTCGCGAAGTACACAGGATCGTCTGGACTGGCGTGAGGAGCGATGTAATCCGAGCCAAGAATCAAAGCACGACGAATTCTGGGATTGCCCAACATTTGACGGCTAACTTGTTCAAAGGCTGCGGTCATGCCCGCACAGTTGGCATTGCTGTCAATGCAGATCGTATGGGATGCCCCGTTAATCAGGCGATGTATCATTAAGGAATTCGTAGGAAAGATATATTCCGGCGTTTGACTTGCATAAGCAATCAGATCGATATCGGCACCGGTGAGTCCGGTCTTTTCGAGCAAATTACTGGCGGCCTCAAAGGCCATGCTTAGTGAGTTTTCATCATCGTTGTCAATTTTGTAACGTGTATCACGCCCAAGTGCCTTTAACAATCCCCGAATATCTACACCTCTTGCATCAAAATGTTCAATATAAAAGTCATTGCCCACCTTGTTCGTTGGATGATAGATATCGATATCTACAATACGAATTCCAGCCATCTTCATTCTCCTCTTGAGCGGATAAGTGAACCCTCAGCTTGTCCGCCTGGTTTATTATGTCGTAACCGTGGAGATGATCTCAAGATTGTCCAGTCCGACAGACCGTCCAAGACGGGACAGTTGCATTTTCAGAATGGCATTATTCTCAAGCGTCAACACCACTTTTTTATATTCATCTTTTTTGAACATCTGCAGGCAGCCCTCGAGAAGAGGCACAATTTCCGGAGCGGTAACATTCAACTTTTTGCAATCAATATTCAGCCCATACTCCTTGGTATTAATCGGAGCGATCGTGTCCTGATATGCCGAGATGGAACGTAAACCGTCTTCTTGAGAGAAAGAGCCCTCCAATTCAATGTTCAAAACCTTGTTCGGAACGTCAGTTTTCAGTATAAAACTTCCCATGATTGTTCTCTCTCCTTTAAATGAGTTAAGGCTATCCTGCTAACCAAGACATAGGCCTTGAGGCCCCGCTGACTGTTTCTGAGATGTAGGCGGATTCGAAGGATAATTTAACCATATTATAAAGGTTGAGATGTAATAAGATCAATAAAAAAGTCGAATCGTGTATAAAAATGTAGAAGAGTGAATTATTGGATTTCATCCAGTGTAGCTAGCAATATATTAAAAGCACTGATGATCCGCGGTGCGCCAACACACGGTGCCAGGTGCAGCAAAATTCCTTTGAGCTGATCCACGGTTACACCGACACTTAGCGCCATCGTATAATGAACCCCCAACTGCTCATACTGCCCTTGTGAGATCAGTGAGGAGATAATCGCAACTTCCTTCCATTGATCGGTGATGGTTGTACGCTGAAAGATATCCCCGTAAGCTGTTCCCATAATAAACTCGGCGAGCTCAGGGAACTGATCCTTAATCGGTGCCAGTGCTTTTGCACCATATTCACCGGAAAGCTTTGCAAAACGCTCCAATCCTTGAGTCATTTGTTCACTCATGCTATGTTCCTCCTAATTCAAAGTCACGGTACGGTGAGCCGTGGGTGGGATCTCGTCGCGATCAGTAAGAAGCTCAATTACAGTAACTTGATTCAGCTGCTGTGCGGTTTGGAGAGCTGAGATGAATTCAGCCCGTGTTTCTGCCCGAAAAGCAACAGCACCGAGCGACTCGGCAAACTTTGCCGCATCCACGGGAACCTCAAATAAAGTGCCATCAATTCGACCTGTTGTTTTTTCCATGCCTTTCAGTGCCATATCCAGCTGTTTATTGTTCACAACGATGAAGATGACGGGCAGATTGTTGCATACAGCAGTGTTAATTTCAGTTCCAAGCATCATAAAGCATCCGTCACCAGTAATGCATACGATGGTTTCTTCCGGTGCGGCAGTCTTGGCCCCAATAGCCATGCCGATGGCATTGCCCATGCAGGCAAAGTAGGCGTCAAACACAAAGCTGCCTGGTTTCTTGACTTTATATCGTTGAACCGCATGGAAACCATGACTACCATCATCCACAAACAATTTATGATCATATGGAAGCAGTTCACTCATTTCTTCCAAGATGGAACCCAAGGACAGACGCGGCAGATCCGGGAGAGGTACGGTGTAATCCACAGTAGGTGTTTCTCTTGGAACAACAGGTTGTTCTGTCAATGTACCTAGCAAAAACTGCAGGTTGTCCTTCAAGTCACCGGTGATATGTAAGGTTTGAGCGTTAAGTATTTTACCAACGAATGTAGGATCAGCATCGAATTGAATCAGATGTGCAGGATGGTTTTCAGGTTTCAAATTACAGATTGTCATATCACTCAGACGTGAACCGAGTACGATATAAAGATCACTTTGATTCAGCAGTTCATCTGCATGAGGGAAGCCGCCAACACCGCAAGGCCCATGGTAAAGGGGATGATCCCAGGCAATGGCACCTTTTCCTCCAGGAGAAGTAATGACAGGAATATTGAAATGTTCGGCAAAATGGAGCAATTCATCATGGGCTCTGGCGCGGCTGACGCCTTTGCCTGCAATAATTAAAGGGTGACTGGACTGTTGAAGTAAGGGGAGAATACGATTCAGATTGGATACGCTAATCAGGGGTTCTGGCTCCGGGATGACAACCCGGAAATCAGCGAGCTGTTCGGTTTGTACATCAAACGGAAGACAGAGATGGACCGGACCTTTGTTGGGACCGAGTGCAATGGAAAGGGCGTGATTCAATATGGTGCTGAAATGATCACTGCGCTCCACCAGCTTGCTGAATAGGGTGGCAGGACGGAACATCTCCGCCAAATCAGCCAAGTAGGAAGAGGAGTCCTGACATTGCGGAAGCCCCAATTCCTGAATGGATTGATGGCCTGTAATAAACAGGACAGGCAAGTTGTTGGCCTTGGCATGGGCTGCGGCGGTGAGCAAATTGGTTCCACCTGGACCTGAAGTGGCGAAGGCCACACCCAGTTTCCCTGTTTGAAGGGCATAGCCCGATGCGGCAAAGCCTGAACTGGATTCATGGCGACCTGGGATGAATTCCAAACCGTAATCGACCATTTTCAGGACAGCAGGACATATGGATTTTCCGATAATACCAAAGACATGAGTAACGCCTAAATTACGCAGAGCTTCTGCCAAATAGTCCGCAACTGTTCTCATGCGGGACACCTCGCTTCACAAAATAGGTTTTTGGACCCACAGGTCAAGTTCCATTTTTGGGATGTATGTCGTGTCTAAGGTTGTAAAAGGAAATAAATCCTTGTTAATAGGAAGAGTAGCTTTTTTTGTGGTTTTTTGTCAACCGCTTTTATAAGTATAAGTTCCTGATTCTAAGGTTGGAAACGCTTAATGTCTTGCCCTATAAGAGAAAATAAATTGGTTATATATTCCTGCAACAAATTACCTATAAACAAGATTTATAGAACAAAATGTAAAATAAAGTAAAATATGATAGATTTATTTTATATGTATCCAATGAGGATCGTGTGCGTTCCATTTCGCATCCGTGCAAAGATTGGCAATGTTAAGCTTTCTGTTATACTGAAATTCGATGGGAGTGAGTTGAATGACAATGATAAAAATGGCTGTAATTGGGCTGGGCAAAATGGGATTACATATGATACATCAGGCAACACAGGTAGAACTATCCGAAAAAGTAGAGATTGTAGCGGTATGCGATGCCAGTGAGGAAAATTTGACCTCGTTTGCTTCCTCTCATCCTGAGATGAAGACGTATACGGATTTCAAGCAATTACTAGACACACATGCGGTTGATCTACTGTACATTGCGGTCCCGCCTAAATATCACTATGCCGTCGTTATGGAGGCACTAAAGCGCAAGATTCATGTATTCTGTGAGAAACCACTGGCAAACAGCGTGGAGGAAGCCAGAGCAATGCTTGAGGCAGCAAAGAAGGCCGATGTAGTACATGCAATTCATTTCTCCATGCCTCATGAACCGTCAGTAGTGAAGATGCAAGAGTTGATCCGTCAGGAAACGATTGGCGAAATTCGCAAAATTGATCTGATCCTGCAATTCCCTCAGTGGCCTCGAGCGTGGCAGCAAAATACCTGGATTACCAGCCGCGAGCAGGGCGGATTTATTCTTGAAGTGGGGATCCACTGGATTCATATGATCCAAAAAGTGTTTGGTGCTATCCGCGTGATTAACAGTCAAGTTCATTTTCCTCAGAATACAGATGAATGTGAACATGAGGTTCAGGCTGCGATGGAGCTGGAGGATGGAACCCGAATCCAGTTAAATGGGATTGCTCATTTTGCAGGTGAAGAGCGTGTATCCATGGTGGTCTACGGTACTGAAGGAACAATTGCCTTGGAAAACTGGGATCAACTATGGAATGGACGCATCGGAGAGCCACTTGTTCCCGTCGAAGTTAATGAATCCTTAAGCCAGTTGCCTGTACTTAAACACGTCATCGCCCGTATTCAAAGCCAACCTGCCAAAATATACGATTTCAACGATGGTTATCATGCACAGCTTGTCCTTGAAGCGCTGCGTAATCCGGATCAATCCTGATCCAAAAAGGTACTGAGCTAGAAGAGGATTCGTTAAATGTTTTTTCCTTTTGAAAAAAGAAGCAGATCCCTGTAGAGTAGGGTTCTGCTTCTTTTTGTTATCTGGATCTAATCCATAGGATCAAGACAACTTAAATCGGTTAACCAGTTGATCAAGCGCATCGGACATTTCGTTTAACTGCTTGGAGGTGTCTGTCATTTCCTGTAGGGAAGCAAGTTGTTCTTCGGTCATAGCTGATACCTCTTCTGTCGCTGATGCGGTATCCTCAACTACGGCGGATACTTCGTTAATGGACTTCATCACCGTTTCACTGCCGGATGTCAGTTGTTCTACAACAGCGGATACGTCCTGAACTTCACCGCTGAGATCATGAATGTGCTGGGTAATATTTGTGAATGCATGCCCTGCATCTTCAATCGTCCGTAATCCTTCGTTGACATGGAGTGTACTTTCGTCCACAACCTGCGCCGTATTTTGGACTCCGGTTACAACGGTTTCCAATATGCTTGTAATTTCTTTCGCTGACGTGGCACTTTGATCTGCCAGATTGCGGATTTCAGAGGCAACGACAGCAAATCCACGTCCATGTTCCCCCGCGCGAGCAGCTTCAATTCCGGCATTGAGTGCGAGCAGATTCGTTTGTCTTGCGATCCCTGACATGGAATCGGCAATGTTAATAACTTGATCAGACATTTCGGAGATTTCGTTAATCGCTTCCTGCACAGACAAGAAGGATTGTTCAATGAACGTTATTTTCCCTATAGCATTATCGATACGCTGTTGTCCATCAACGGCGATGGATTCCGTGCGTACGGAACGTTCAGCCACGTCGGCAGTTGTAGCCGCTACCCGATTAAGTCCGATGAGTGATTGTTCCATTGCAGCGACCATGGTCTGAGTAAGGGCAACTTGTTCATCGGCACCTTCTGCGACTCGCTCCATGGCTGTGGCCACCTCTTTTCCAGCGATATGATTGTCAGAAACGCCTTTATCCAGTCGATCAGAGGCTGTGCTCAGAATGGTGGCATTACTTTGAATATCGAGCATCATTTGTTGCAGACCCAAGAGCATGGTATTGGCAGCTTCAGCCAATTCTCGTGTCTCGTCTTTCATCGGAGTGGCAATTCGCAAGGTCAGATCACCATTGGAGGAGCCGATATCATTCAGTGCATGTGTCACTGCACGGATGTTCCTTACAATGGACCGGGACAGCACTAAGGCAGCGATGACTGAGATTAAGGCAACAAGGACCAATGCTCCGTATAACTCCCAGTTGAGCACCTTGTTTTTCTGTTTCAGTTCTTCTGTACGGGTTTCAGTCAAAGCCAGTTCATTGGTTCGGAATGTACTCAGGGATTGCCGAATTTGATCCATATCCTGTTTACCAGGATCTGTCGTGAAAAATTGTCGGATCGAAGGTAGGTCATTGGCCTGGCGCAGCGCAACAACCGGTTCTCCCGCGATTTGAATCCAGTGTTCCATGGTCTTATGTATATCTTCCAACAGCTTCAGCTGTGAGGGGTTGTCCGAGATCAAAGTAGCGAGTTGATCCTTAAGTACAACCATCTGTTCTTTTCCATGGGTATACGGATCAAGGTAATTTTCCTGCCCTGTAATAACGTAACCTCGTTGGCCTGTTTCCATATCCACCATGTTCCTTTCAATCTCATAAGTCAGGGCGTGTACATTCATATCGTGATCCACGAGAAAATCCAATTCGCTTTGAAGTTTGCTGGTACTGTTCTGGATTAAAAGAATGCAACCCGCCAAAACAGCGACTACGAGCAAATAGCCCAAACCAATCTTATAAAAAATTTTGAAGGTTCTGTGCTTTTTCATGTTTGTTATGCCTCTCCTTGGGGTATATGTATTTGTCGAAAAAACTTGGATGAAAGCTATTTTAGTTCTTTAGATGCGGTGTCTAAGGAACTATTTTTCAGTATTATACTTAATGAAAATTAAATTGTATATAGTTTGTTTAATTCAAGTATAACGTTTGTGGATTTTGTATAACGTTGATGACACAGATGTTTTACATTGCGCGGTTTACACTGCCAAACGTTTATGTTTATCATGGAAGGGGAACGATTCCGAATACATATCCCAATCCGAAAGGAACATTGGACATGACAAAAGAGACGGTATTGCGTAAACCGGAAGCAATGATTTTTGATATGGATGGTACTTTGTTTCAGACGGAAACTCTGTTGTTGCCAGCCTATCATCAGCTGTTTGATACATTGCGGGCTGAAGGGCATTTTGAGGGAGAGACTCCTCCTGAAGAACGAATGCTGGGAAGCCTGGGGATGTTGCTAGAAGACATATGGAAAGTGGTTATGCCTGAAGCTTCAGTTGCGGCCCATCGACGTGCAGACGAACTGCTGCTTCAGTTGGAGATTGAAGGGCTCGATGGGGGAAGCTCGCAACTGTACCCACAAGTAAAAGAGACGCTTGAAGCATTGAAAGAACAAGGTGTAAGGTTGTTTGTCGCCAGCAACGGGCTGGAGGACTATGTTAAAGGTGTGGCCTTTGCCCATGAGATCATGCCGCTCTTTGAAGGCGTGTATAGTGCAGGACAGTACAAGACCCCTTCCAAAGTTAACTTGGTTCAGATTCTGCTTGAGAAGCATCGGATTCAGGATGCATGGATGGTCGGAGATCGCTCTTCGGATGTGGAAGCAGGGAAAATGAACAACCAGACCGTCATCGGCTGTGCCTATGCAGGGTTCGGTCGAGATGAAGAACTTGCAGGATCAGATGTACTAATCTCTGATTTTACGGAACTGCTTCGTTTATATCGGGAAGCCGAATAGAAAAAAACGGACCACCCAACATCCATTCGGATGTTGGGTGGTCCGTTTTTTTGGTTCAAGGAGAATTTGGTTCACTACCAATGAAGTCTGACGGTCATAACCGGGATCTTCTGGTCCTTTTGAGAGTGGCAGACTTACCTTTTACGCGTTTGACTGGTTTGGTTACCTTCACGCCACGAGGGGGACGGTTCGCACTTGGATGGTTGTGGTACACCCATAAGGCATACTCCAGTGGTTGAGTGATTGCCTTGGAATAAGTATCTTTCTCTCCAATGCGGGCAAATACTTCACGTGCAGGTTTCGGATTGACTTCGAGCAGGTAGATACGTCCGCTCTTGTCAATCGCCAGATCCAGAGCCAATTCACACAAGGTGCCATAGGTACTCTCCAGAAATGAAGCAACGTCAATCCCAAATTTCTCGGCAGTGGTGTTGATCTCAGCCCGTTCCTTCTCATCGGTAATCCACTGTTTCATCAATTTGTGCATCGCAATGGCCTGGCCACCGCCATGCAGATTAGAGGTAACACTTTTCTCCGCACCCATACGTCCTGCGCATCCAGTTAATTCCCACTGTCCTTCACCATTCTTCTGGACCAGCATTCGATAATCATGAACCCGGCCATTCGGAAGCTGAAGCTGAATGCCCTGCTGAACAAGGTATTTATCTTTCATATTCCAATGCTGTAGCAGTGAACCCAAGCGTGACAGATGGACTTTACGTGGGGTGATGATCCGCCGCTTCTGGTCCCGTCCCTGTACAAGAACCGTATTGGCCTCGCTGCCACTGCGTTCGATGCGAAGGATTCCGCGCCCTCCGGTTCCATTAATGGGTTTCAGATAGATGAGCGAGGAGGCTTTCAGCATACGATTCACATCAGACATATCCTGAAACAGAACGGTATCTGGCAGATGTTCACTGAAGGCTGATTTCGCCGAGAGCGTTTGATGAATGGTCCATTTATTGCGCAGTGGACGGTTTAGAAAGAGCAGATGTCCATACTTTTCCCGAAAGGCAAGCAACTGCTGGAATCTGCGATTGCGCTGTATACGGCAGCGATCGAAGATCATGTCCGGGAATGAACGCCATTCCCGGGACCAGCCTTTTTCCGAATGAAAGACCATAGCCTCAATCTGTTTGCCTCCTGAGTGTACATCGGCAGGTGTGAACACATAGATATCGAGTCCCCGCTTGCGCCCTTCAAGGATCATTCTGCGGTATATGCTCCGTTCTTCCAGAGCGCGATGTTCATTTAAGTACAACGTCATAATGCCCAGAACAGGTGAGGACACAAACAATCACCTTCTTTTGCTGTTATTCCTGTTCATCATCGTTTCGCTTGGCGGGCAAGGTAGGCGCTGTACTGAAAAATGCGTTCCAGTGATCTCCGTCGAATCTGCGGTTCATCGAACTTCATCGGCTTCGCATTCGCTTCGAAGAACCAGATCTCGCCCAGATCGTCAATACCCAGGTCCATGGACATTTCACCAAGCGTATGCCCTGAGCCTCGTTCCACTTGTCTCGCGATCAACAATGAAGTGGACTTCACCCGCTTCATCAATGAAGTCGACATTTCTTCCCCGAACAGATCAGTGAGCAGTTTCTCAGGGTCCTCCACCGTACCTCCACGCGGAACGTGGGTCGTAATGCTTCGGGACCCGGCAAGACGGGCGCCAACACCGGTTACGCTCCACTGCCCTTTGCCGTTTTTTTGCACAAGTACCCGTAGATCGAATGGACGCTTATGGGACGAAGCTAGCTCAATACCTTGTTGCATGATATAGGGCGTGTGTCCGGTTTCCTTGCGAATTCTTGCCCATAACTTGGAAAGGGTTGCTGCTTTGTACGTGGTGCTTTTTCGGGTGCTCTGTATTTTAAGCCGATAAGGAAGACGTTCTTTTTCCTGGAACTTGAGCATCATGATTCCTTTGCCGGCTTTGCCGCTCTCTGGTTTCAGATACAGGTAAGGATACGATCGAAGCACCGTCCCCAGAGCGGTTGCTGTTCGCATTCGGCGAGTATAGGGAATCAGCTGCTGGGTAGACTTGGATTTCTTGAGCCATTCGAACAAATTCCATTTATTGAAGAAAAACGGGTTATACAGTTCGATTCCGGAATGCATGCACTCCTCAATTTTGCGCTGTACTGAAGGTTTGCGTTCATCTTCCCGGTTGGGAATCCGATTGTAAAGCACATGGGGAAGGGGGAAGGACTGTGAAGTCCATCTCCCAATTCCATTATTGTACGTGTATCCTTTCACAGTGGGGCCGCTCACATTCAAATCTCTTACAGTCACGACGTACACCACATATCCCATATTTTCGCCCGTTTGTACAATATCCAAGAAGTTTTGTTGGTTTCCTCTGAACATCCGACGATCATCATGCATGGTCAAGACAGCAATAACGGGTCTAAAATCATCCTGCAAGCTCATCAAATGCCGTCTTTCTTCCGGAATTTGCTCAAATAAAGGCAATGTTCCAGGATGTGCTCCACCGATGATTTTCCTTCCAGCCGCAGCGAAGGGTGACGGAAAATGGAGCGGCCGGGTTTGGCGTTCGCTTCGAACATCCATACATGTTCCTCCTGATCAATGCCCAGATCAAAGCCAATCTCACCAATTAGATGCTGGTGCTGGGTTTCAATCGCCTGGGCCAGTGTAATAGCGACGGATTTGGCATGCTGGAGCACTTCTCCCGCTCGGTCGCCAAAGTTGCGGCTGAGCGCCTGCTCAGGGGTCATCAGGGAACCACCATTTTTGATATGTGTGGTTACGCTACCTCGGCCGGCCTTCTTGGCGCCAATACCAACGACCACCCATTGATTGTTTCCATTTTTATGCATGTGAAAGCGGAAATCAATCGGACAGTCGTCGATCTCAATGAGCCGGATACCCTGTTGAACGACATAACCGCGAAGCTGTTTGCCGTGTCTGCCTTGAAGCATGCGCATCAGGCTGTTGAATGAACCAAAACGCAGCAAGGCGTTGCCGCCTTTTTTGCGATAACGGGCGAAATATCCACGTTTGGGCGAATAGGTCAATCGATAGATCCCGTTGCCCAGACTTCCTGCTGTTGGTTTGTAATAGACAAACTGATGGCGTTCCAGCATTTCTTTCATCTGTTCTACCGTCGGGTTGGTGATGGATTCAGGAATATAACGTCCTGCCGCCGGGTCGTTCTCCAGCAGTTTATAAATATCAGATTTGTTGAAGAAACTCCAATTGAAGAAAGGGATCTTGCGTCGGATGAATCGCTCCCGCAGCTGGTTGATTGCTGGTGAGAAGTCAGAGCGGCGGCTGGGTAATCGGTTATACACGACGTCTGGCAGAGGTACGGTTTTGCGACTGAAGCTTCCATTGTCGTTAAGGAAAAAACCGGATACTGTTTCATTCTGCCAGTTAATATCTCGTGGGGTAAACGCATAAATATAGGATTTGCGGCTGCCTTCGCGGAGCAGCTGTTTAATGAAACCCGTACGGGAGCCAAAAGGGCTGGTACCTGTAGCTGGTCCGTCAGACAATACGCCAATCAATGGACCCAGTTGAACTTCATCATTCTGCAGGTTACGAAGGTAGATACTGCCTCTTTTTGGAACGTTCATCAGATTGCGTATGCCTGAGGCGAGATAGAGATGTTTACCTGCTTTTTTGATTGGTTTGATCGTGGCAGGTACCCGGTCACGTCCAAACCGCAGATGTATCGTTTTTTTGCCGGATAGATTTAGGCTTTTCATTAACGCGTTGGATACATAAACCACTTTATCCGGCTGCTTTGTGAAATGCAGATTGCAAAAGGTCAAACTCATGATTTATCCTCCTATCCTGAAAAGATCCTTAGGCTCCATGGCAAGCGGGGCGCTGCGTGCCTCAACCGCCGTGAATCGGGATGGGTTTCAGGCCAGCTGTGCTGGATGTATTCGGCATTTTCGTTGGACGCTTCACGTCCGTGAGAACATGTTGTTGCAGCAAGTAACGGGCATAGGCAAGCGGCCGGGCGTAGGTCAGACTGTGCATACGGGGATCACCCGCCTCTGCGAATGAGGATCGTCCCGGCCTGGAGTTCACTTCAAGCAGCCAAAGGCGACCCTGAACATCTGCTCCGAAATCAAGGCCCAGTTCGGCCAGTCTGCCAAATCGGCTTTCCAACAGGGGAGGGATACGGGCAGCAGCCTGCCTGATCGTATCCAGCAGAGCGCTGGATTGCTTGCTCCCATATCGTTCCAGTAGATAAGGATGCACGGGGTACGCTTTTCCTCCTCCATGCAAATTGGAAGTGAGTGAGCCAGCCGGTCCTTCCCGTACCATACATCCGGTTAGAGACCAGTGTCCTCGCCCATTTTTTTGCACCAAGGCCCTAATGTCGAACGGTCGTCCACGATGACTTAGTTCCAGATACGGCTGTAAGATCATCTTTTTACCGGCCTTGTGTGAATCCAGCCAGGCAGAGACGTCCTGGCGATGCTCAAATGTACGGTGTATCAATTCATTGCGGGTATTTCTGCCCTCCATAATCCAGGAGGTGTGGTGATCTTCGCGATAAAGGCGAAACGTATCTTTACCATGGGTGCCCGATACAGGTTTAAAGAAAATACCTTTTGGCCAGCGCTCCAGCCATTGCTCCCATAGGGTATTCGACTTAAGAAGTGTCGTAGGCGTAAGAAGAGCACGCAGTCTTACATCAGTAGATAAGGCGCGATATACTTTCCATTTACCAGGTAAAGAAGAAGACCAGTAACGGGCAGGGTCTCCGTTACCTGAGGATGCTAGCTGCTGAAGCTGCTGTTTGACTGTTCTGGGAAGTGGCAGTAGACAGCGGTCCATGATCAGGTCTACAGCAGGAAGAGGCACGATGTTCCATTCCCCTCTGTCAAATACATAGCCCTGTGTGAGACCAGACACGCTGGGGTTATTCGATACGGTCAGCACAATGATATTTAGGCCGTATCGATGGCTTTCCAAACTGAGACGACGACAGAAGAGTTCATCTACGAAAGGAGGCGAGCCTTCTGTTGCCCGAACCAGGATAGCAACTGTTTTTGTTTGATGTTGCAGGAACATTCCGCTGCACCTCCTCTAATGGATGACTCTTCAGAATCCGGCTAGATAGGTGGAGTATTCCAGCATCGCTTTGACCGAAGGCCGGATTTTACTCTCACTCAGTGGTGTATTGTCGTTCTTGGATGGTTTGGAGTTGACTTCGAGCAGCCATACGCGTCCAGTGGAGTCCAGGGCCAGATCAATACCGAGTTCTCCAAAATGAGCAGGGATGGCACTCTCGATCCCTTTTGCAATATCCAGTGCTGCGGTGTGCAATCCTGCATATGCGGAAGCTTTGGCTGATCCGGACAGCTGCGTTTTGGCAACAGCTTCCTTGACGGTGCTGAGACTTCCACCCCGTGCCAGATTGGATACATAGTGACTCCCGCCCGCAATCCGGGCTACGATGGAGGTTACACTCCATTTTCCTGTACGGTTTTTTTGCACGAGCGCACGGAAATCCACGGGTCTGCCACTGTTATCAATGAGAGTCAGCCCTTGCTGGATCTGGTAACGCGTTGTTTTCATTTTCCCAGACATACTGGCATACAGTTTATCCAGAGAAGCATACGTTTGTTTCCGGGTACCTCCGACGCCAGTCGCTAAAGTGAGGAAACTTCCGTCAGTCTGACGTGAGACCCGGATGATGCCTTTGCCCAAAGAACCACGTACTGGCTTCAGAAATACAACCGGATGTCGGTTGCACATCGTCTTTAGCATGGTGGATGTCTTGAGCAAATGAGACTCGGGAAGAACTCGTTTAAGCGTTGAAATGGACTTGAGTGCATCAAATACTTCATTTTTGTCCAGAAACTTTTCATTGAAGGTTTGCGTGCCGTAGAGCGATTTTACTTCTTTCATAAAATGCTGTACGCTAGGTTTGTTCTCCAGCTTGCGGGACGTTAGCCGGTTATTGACGACGTCTGCTACAGGCAGAACAGTCTTTTTCCAGCCGTCATCATACACCCAGCCTTTCATATAACCTGTTACCGCTCCAATATCCTCCGGTGTGAAAAAGGATACATAGGCGCCTTGCTTACGGCAGGCGTTCACCAGTTCTTGACAGAACATCGTGATGGAGCCAAAGGGCCGATCGGGCTGATCGGGATAATCCTGGCTAATCAGTACACTGATGTAGGGGCCAAGACGAAGCGTACGGCTGGCTGAACGATAGGATACCCTCAGGACCGAACGTGGAACTAGACCGGTCTTGCTGGCAACCGTCTGATTGATGCGCAGCCCGTCATACTTTGGTACCGGAATGACAGTGACTTCTCGGCGGAAAGAGCCAAATTGCAGCTGAAGCGGCCTTCCTGAAGGGATTTTAAGTGCCTTGAGCACCCCTTCGCCCAGCATGATGACGTCGTCCTGCAGGATGCCCGAGCCGGTAACCTGAATCGTTACTTTTTTAGTGGACATCACGGATCTCCTTCCGGGCGGCAACTTGATGTCTGATCTCGAAGTTGAACGGCATCTGAACATGGCATGTGCTTCATCATATGAGGACATATAACCCTTGGTGATTGACCCATTTGGATTAAATGCATTTGATGCTCGGCAGGTAATGGATGGCATGTTTTCGCAACCTTTGTTTGACGGAAGTGAAATACGTGTATTAACACGGGTGAACGTTGCGATGAGAATGTGATGAATACGAATGGATAACAGAAGAACAACCCAATTTGAGGAGGAATTATAGTGAACATTTATGACAAAGCCAATGATTTGGCCAAAGCACTGAGAGAAAGCAGCGAGGTGGAAGAAATTACTTCTGCGATGAAGCTGATTGAAACAGATCCGGAAGCAAAGGCTATGCTGGATAATTTCCGTGATCAACAAATGGAATTGCAACAACGTATGATGAGTGGGGATATGCCTGCACCGGACGAAATGGAGAAAATGGAGAAACTGTTCGAGGTACTGAGCCTGAACCTGAATATCCGTCGTCTGTTTGACGCTGAACGTCGCCTGAGTGTTATTATCGAAGACGTGAACAAAATTATTGCAGACAGTCTGGGTCATCTGTACGGTGGCGCTGAAGCCTAAACCTAAAACCTTGTCCCGTTTTTTTGCCTGAACCTCTCATATTAGCTCCTTATCGTTCATAGACTAGACATATAGAGTCGATCAAGAACGAAGGAGCTGTGAATGGTGAAAAGGTTGAAGAAAGCAAAACATGTGATCTATCTGCTTATCGCGTTGTCGATGCTGGTTATTGCGTTGCCGCGGATTTCCTTTGTTGGTGGAATGGACTGGGTTAATATTTTTGGCATCGTATGGGTGCTATTCTCATTATTAATCATTGGTGCACATCTACATTTTATTCTTGGTGTGGATGAAGAGAAGAAGCGTGCACTGGAAGCTGTTCGGCGGGCAAAGCTGCGGCAGTGGGAGATGAAACTGGTGGACAAGCAGGAGCAGAGCAAATCTGTATAAGGTTTGGAACACAGATGACATGGTGATAGAGATGGTTCTATCTGTTTAAGTAAGGCCGGATTCCCTTTGGTATGAAAGGGACCGGTCTTTTTTATATCCTTATAATTTGCTGTTCTGATTATTCAGATCGATGTAGCGCAGTTCTTTAGGAGAATGGTGCGTGGAATGGGGTTATTTTCCTAAGGTCGTGTTATAATAGATACAGAATAGTACAGATGCATCTTCGGGGGTGGTACAGATGGACGGACAGGAAGAAAACGTGACGAAGCACGAACAATTGCTTCAACATATTGAACAACTGAAGGTAGGCAGTAAAATATCGGTGCGTGGACTGGCGCGGGAGTTGGGCGTAAGCGAAGGAACAGCGTATCGTGCAGTAAAAGAGGCAGAGAACTTCGGCCTGGTCGTGACCAAGGAACGAATTGGAACGGTGCGGATCGAGAAAAGACCTCGCGGTATGACCGAGCAGCTGACTTTTGCCGATGTGGTAACCATCGTCGAAGGTCATGTGCTGGGTGGAAGTGACGGTCTGGCCAAACCGCTTCACAAGTACGTGATCGGTGCGATGAAAGAGCAGGCCATGGCCCGATACATTGACGCGGGAAGCCTGTTAATTGTTGGTAACCGGGACAATGCACATTCCCTTGCGCTCGAACAGGGCGCAGGTGTATTAATTACAGGTGGATTTGGTACAAGCCGTGAAGTGAGGGTGATGGCTGATGAGTTAGGTCTGCCCATCATTTCCTCCCGGCATGATACGTTCACCGTGGCTTCAATGATTAACCGTGCGATCTTCGATCGACTGATTAAGAAAAAGATTATGTTGGTAGAGGACATTATCGGTCAGAAACCACGCCTTCAGGTGCTAAAGGTGACCAGTTCAGCCGCGGATTTTCATCTGCTGGTTTCCGAAACGGGAGAGCATCGCTTTCCGGTAGTAGATGAATGGAACCGGGTTATCGGTATCGTAAGTCTCAAAGATGTGAGCGAGTTAAAAGAGGATCAGAGTATTGAGAAGTGTGTCGTACGTCGCCCAATCACAGCTTCACTGCAAACCTCACTGGCTTCGGCTGCACAGATCATGACGTGGGAGGGTATTGACTTCCTACCAATTGTGGATCGGAATCGTAAACTGATTGCATCCGTCACACGTAAGGAAGTGCTGCAGGCGATGCGTGATGCACAGAAGCAGCCACAGCTTGGAGAGACGTTTGATCATCTGATCTGGAACGGGTTTGCAGAAGAGCGCGGAGAGCAGAACGAATTGTTTTTCCACGGATTCATCATTCCGCAGATGGCGACAGACCTCGGTACGATCTCGGAAGGTGTTCTGCTGAATGTGATGACACAGGCGGGACGGCGTGCCGCCTGGGACGTTACAGGTAACGACCATGTGGTGGATAATGTAACAACGTATTTTGTTCGTCCGGTACAGATTGAAGATCAGATTCTGGTTCGTCCCATTATTCTGGAGACAAGTCGTCGGACCTGCAAAATGGATATTGTCATTTCCCGTGATGGGAATGTTGTATGCAAAGCGGTGATGACTCTGCAATCCATTGACCATGCCTAGAAAAGCGAGAGATCCTGGATTCGAAAAATATCATAAGTTCAGAAAAAAGAGAGTATCCTCTTATCGAAATAGCACACTGTACCCCAAAATCAACGTGGTTCAGGCTTGTTCGATAGATGAGGATACTCTCTTTTTGGCAAAACGCAATGACATCGTGCTAATGCATCAGGCAGATTGTCCGGATGTCTTGCTAGTTCCACCGTCTGCATGTTGCTGAAGACGGGCATAGTAACTGCGGTTACGTAGACCGGCGAACAGATTGTACGCTCCCATAATTAGAAACAGCGCTTCCACAACGACGGATAGTGTAGAACCGGTAAACACAAACATCAGGATAAGGGAAAGAATAATCAACATGCTACCCATCCAGACGTTGGTCCATGAGCGATAAAGACCTGTGGCGATGGGATCAGTGGTTCTGCGCGAACGAATGCTGTTCAGAGCTGAACAGACCATGGCCAGGGCAAAGATGGCGATTAGGACATATTTGAGTACATCGATGAACACAAAGACGCAGCTCCTTTTCTGGAAAGCATTTACTGCCCTTATTGTACCATGCAGGCAGAGAGCAAGGGCAGTTTTTTTCCGGGGCTGTCATCTATTTCTAAGCCGGAACGTGCATCCGAATCTGTACCCAAACTTGCAGAACACCTTCCATCACCAGCATTGTTTTCACCTGGACGGTATATTCCTTTTCTCTGACCGTGTACACTTTTTGGTTCAGCATGATCCGCGTCATTTTGCTGTACTCATCGATGTTGAACACGTCGCGGCCCCGGAGCACCTCAAGTTCATCGCCCAGTTTCTGTAACATCACTTTCAGGGAGGCCTCGTCCGGACCTTTGTCAGAATCTTCTGCACGGACCTTGATTTCCTTAATGACGGTTTGGCGTTTACTGTATTTTTTCAGCGTTTTAATATCCTCCTCATTCTGATGCAGCTGAAGCTGCAACTCCTGATTATTGAGCCACAACTCGTTGTAACTCAAGTGAAATACACCGTTGTACACGACACAACCGGCGATCATTCCCAGAACAAAGACAGCAGTCATGCGCATAAGCGGGCGGTAACGTGCAAAAGGCGGGATTCTCATGGGCGCTGTCCTGGAGTCATGCTAACCCCGTCCTCCACCGCATACCCATTTCACCAGTTCGGTACCCATGTGGGCGCCCATAAATGCGGATATCAAATACAAAATTTGTTTGACTGCCGGAGACAGATTGCCGTCCAGCACGTTGCTTTCGATCACCCGCATCGGATCGATTGTACCGCCAACGGCCGCCGCGAGCGCCCAAATTTTAATTTTCCCAGCGACATCAAGCATCGTCTGTGTCGGAGGCTGGAGAGAGACCACCGCTCCTATACCTCCAATCATCGCGCCGCCCAGCACGATCCCAAACGCAATGAAGAAATCAAGAATAGCTTTGGACAAAAATGTGCTCATCTGGCAACACCCCTTTCAGACCTAGCAGCACACCTCCTGTCTTTGGTCCGTAACAGGGGGAGCGGCTTGTACTTCTATTGTATGGGCGTGCCCCCGAACGTTATGATAAAATAGAATAATAAAACACTCTTCAATAGGATGAATCCTTATATTTCATTCATTTCATTAATAGAGCATTTTACATGAATACAGAAAGCGACTTTCGGTCTGAACCGAAGGATGAAAAATACGGATAGAAGAAGATAGTGCAGTAACCTGATTCAAGCAGGTTGCTGCGACTGTCCATGGCGAAAGGAAGAAAAAAACATGAGTTCTTTTGTGCATTTGCACGTTCACAGTGAATATAGTTTGCTGGACGGCGCTGCGCGTATACCGGATCTCGTGAATAAAGCCGCGGATCTCGGAATGACTACGCTGGCATTGACCGACCACGGTGTAATGTATGGTGCTATTCCTTTCTATAAAGCATGCGTCGAGCGGGGAATTAAGCCGATCATTGGATGTGAGGCTTATATGACTGCCGGGTCTCGCAAAGAGCGGGGCAGCCGGAAGGATCAGCCGATCCATCATCTGATTTTACTGGCCAAAAATATGACGGGTTATCGCAATCTGATGAAACTATGCTCCATCGGTCATTTGGAAGGCTTCCATTACAAACCACGTATTGATATGGAGAGTCTGGCTGCCCATCACGAGGGTATCATCTGTTTAAGTGCTTGTCTCGGAGGCGAGGTTCCCCAGCATTTGCTGCATGGACGAGAAGAAGAGGCGAAGCGTGCGGCGCTGCGTTACAAACATATTTTTGGTGCCGATTTCTATCTGGAACTGCAGGATCATGGGCTATCTGAGCAAAAAAGAGTGAACCCCCAACTGATCCGTCTGGCAGCAGAGCTTGATATTCCACTGGTGGCGACCAATGATGCGCATTATCTGTCCGAAGAGGACGCTGAGCTTCAAGATGTGTTGATCTGCATCGGAACAGGGAAAACGGTAGATGACGAGAATCGGCTTCGCATCGGAACCAATCAGCTCTATCTCAAGAGTGAAAAAGAAATGGCGCGTTTGTTCCCCCATGTGCCCGAGGCTTTGACGAATACGGTTCGCATCGCGGAGTCGTGTGAGTTGCAGCTGGAGTTCGGTAAATCCATTTTGCCGGAGTATAGACCACTTCCTGAAGGGAAAACTCCTTCTGCCTATCTGCGTCAGTTGTGCGAAGAGGGAATGGAAGAGCGCTATAGTGAATCATCACGTTGGACGGATACGGAGCTCAGAGCCGAACTTGAACAGCGGCTGGATTATGAGCTCCGGGTTATAGACAGTATGGGATTCTCGGATTATTTCCTGATCGTATGGGATTTTATCGCCTATTCTCACCAGCAGGGAATTGTCACCGGACCGGGTCGTGGTTCCTCGGCAGGTAGTCTGGTTGCCTACACCTTGCGTATTACAGACGTTGATCCCATGAAGTATAACCTGCTCTTCGAGCGGTTTTTGAATCCTGAGCGGATCTCCATGCCGGATATTGATATCGACTTCAGCGATGAACGTCGGGACGAAGTCATTGAGTATGTTGCGAAAAAATACGGCAAAGCCCATGTCGCCCAAATCATTACCTTTGGTACGATGGCTGCCCGTGCTGCTGTTCGGGACGTTGGACGTGCCCTGAATGTGCCTTACGGCGAGGTGGACAAGGCAGCGAAGCTGATTCCTGCACAGCTTGGTATTAACATTCAGCGGGCAATGGAAGCCACCCCTGAACTGAAGGCTTTGTATGAGACCAAGCCGAAAACACGTGAATTGCTCGATATGGCTATGAAGGTGGAAGGCATGCCTCGTCATGCTTCCACGCATGCGGCGGGGGTTGTCATCTCCCGTGATCCGCTGACGGATGCTGTTCCGCTTCAGGAGGGCAGTGAGGGAACGGCCCTAACGCAATATTCCATGGAAAACCTGGAGTCCATTGGACTGCTCAAAATGGACTTCCTCGGTCTGCGTACCCTTTCAATTATTGAACGATGTCTGCGCTGGATTGGTGAAAATGGCGAAATTCCGGATTTTCGTCATATTCCGGACGATGATGCACTCACGTATGAGATGCTTGGTCGAGGTGACACGATGGGTATATTCCAGCTCGAATCCGCTGGAGTGCGTCGTGTCCTGAAGGAGCTGAAGCCGAGTGTATTTGAAGATATTATTTCCGTACTGGCCTTGTATCGTCCGGGCCCGATGGAGTTCATATCCAAATACATTCAGGGCAAACACGGACAGATCGAAGTGGATTATCCGCATGCCGATCTGGAGGCCATTCTCAAGGATACGTATGGCATCATTGTATATCAGGAACAAATTATGCAGATTGCTTCCCGGATGGCAGGTTTCTCTCTTGGTGAAGCGGATTTGCTTCGTAGAGCGGTTTCCAAGAAGAAACGGGAAGTACTGGATCTCGAACGTGGGCATTTTGTTCAGGGCAGTCTTAAGCAAGGATACAGTGAAGCGGAGGCAGACCTGGTCTATGACATGATCGTCAAGTTTGCCAACTACGGTTTCCCGCGTGCTCATGCCGCTGCGTATGGCGTGCTTGCTTTCCAGACGGCTTATCTGAAAGCACATTATCCCATTCATTTTATGGCATCCATGTTAACTGCCGTTATGGGCAGTCACCGCAAAGTAGCGGAGTACGTTGTGGAATGCCGACGCATGAATATTGAAGTGCTTCCACCGGATGTGAATGAGAGCGGCATTCTGTTTACACCTGTGCTTGCATCATCCAACAGAACTAGGGCTGGACAAGCGGCGGAAACCCAACGTTTAGGGGGAGAGCATAATGAGAACGGTACAGCAGGTTCTACGGTGGAACATGCTGTACATGATGATCATTATTCCGGACAAGCAGAGTACGGTGAAGCACCTCTGCCGGATGACCCGGGTCCTGAACCAGACGAAGACGGTAGTGGTGCATATGAGTGGCAGGCAGCGACGACAGTGCCAGAGCAGTCCGAGGATCGAAATAATTCTGGCGTAGTGACTGTTTCTACAGCAGATCGTCTGCATGGGACTGGGGAAGAGGAGTCCTCGCATTCCGAACAGCATGAAATGTCCGCTGTACAGGAGAAAGATGGATTGACGAATCAGAATTCTGATGCAGATTCAGCAACCGGGGCGATACGTTTCGGTCTGGCTGCGGTAAAAAATGTAGGTACCCAGGCGATGGAGAGTATCATGATTGTACGGCAGGAAAGACCGTTCGACAGCCTGCTCGATTTTTGTCGTCGCGTCGATTTGCGTGTATGCAACAAACGTGTAATTGAATCGCTTATTCAGGCGGGAGCCTTTGACACATTGCCTGGGCACCGCGCCCAATTACTGGCAATGCTGGATGAGACCGTGGAAGCCGCTCTGAAATGGCGCAAAGAACGCGAGGATCTGCAAATCCAATTGTTTGATTTTGTCGAGACGCCGAACTGGGAGATAGAATATCCCGAAATTCCGCCTTATTCCGGGAGCCAGCAGTTGGAGCTGGAACGCGAGTTGTTAGGTTTGTATCTGTCTGGTCATCCACTGGATGACTACGAAGATGTGCTTGAATCCAGCGGCGCAGATCGCATTATGGAGCTGACGGAAGCGGCTGACGATACGATGGCCGTCGCTGCCGGGATGGTCGTGTCTGTGAAGTCGATTACGACGAAACAGGGCAAGGCTATGGCGTTCATGGAGCTGGAAGACCAGATCGAACGCTGTGAAGTGGTTCTCTTTCCCGAAGTATGGCGGCGCAGCCAGCAGCATGTCGGGAAAGGTGAACTGCTCGTCGTGCGTGCCAAGGTGCAGCAGCAGGACGAAGGGTTCAAGCTGCTGGCTGAGGAAGTGGCGCCGTTGTCACCGGCGGCACTGGAACAGCAGCTGCGCAGCCGCGAACGGCGCGGTAAGCCCGGCAGCGGCAGTGCTTCGCGCCCGGCGGCTCCGCCACGGCAGGCGGCTGGCGCGGGAGCCGGAGCACAGCGCAGCAGCGCAGGCGTGAATGCTGGAGCTGCACGCAGCAGCGGAAGCCAGGGCCCGTCAGCGTCGCACAGCGCTGGGGGCGGATCTGGAGCGGCCGATGCTAATGGCGCCGCTTCCGTGGCTCGCCTGGCCGCTGAGGCCGCTGGCGGCACGGAGCAGAGCCGTGGGCCGCGAGTGGTGGAGCAGCGAGTGTTCGTGAAGATCACCCCGCAGGCGGAAAATCCGGAGCTTCTGGCCCGACTGAAACAATTGCTTCAGCAGCATTCAGGTCCGGTGGCGACGGTGCTCTTCTATGAACAGCATCAGAAGCTCCTTGCATTGAGTGATGCCTACCGGATTAAACCTTCGCCCTCTTTGTTCTCCGAGATGGAGAAGATGCTGGGTGAGGGTACGGTCAAAATAAAATAATAGGCTTTCATGCACGAAATTGTTTTCTTAATTCAAAGCCGCTAACGAACCTACCGCGTTTTAAAAGCGGATAATCATAAAATGCCAAGTTTAACGAACTTCAGTGACGTTACTCCGGTACAAAACTGCGGCATGAACTATAGAATGACGAAAAAACATCTCTGTGATTGTTAAACCGCAGTTTTGTGGAAATTGGAGCTAATCGCGTGCGTTGATTTCGTTTGGCCCGAATCGAATAATGCTAAAAAGGTGTATTTGGTCATTCTTACGACTCGGAGACAAGCCCTTATTCTTAATGACGAAGCCTGTTCGGCCAACTGCCGAGCAGGTTTTTTTTGTATTTATTTTACCCAATTACATCAAGAATGAAGGGGAAGGAGATATTGAACACAAGCATGTAATATGTGAATCTTTTTACATAATTTATAGGATAAGCAGACGGCCAAAGCGAATGTGCGGTTGGCATTTTTTATGAACATTT